>JARLIT010000190.1 GCA_031291575.1 Ancalomicrobiaceae bacterium | reverse complement strand
TCGGAATGTGCGGCGCCCGAATGCGCATCTCCCGGATGGTCGCGAGCCCGTCCATCTCCGGCATGAAGATATCGACGACAACGGCGTCGACACTCACTTGCCCGAACAGTCGCAATCCAGACGGGCCGTCGCTCGCGGCAATGACGTCGTGTTGATGTTCGCTGAGGATAACCGTCAGTGCATCGCGCACGGTTGCGTCATCGTCGATGATAAGAATAGCTGCCATTTGCCGATCCACCGAGCCTTGTTGCGAGTTCTCCGGTAAACAATCGACGCGACTGCAAAAGCAGTATTGCTCTGCTGGATGTAATGCTCTTCCGGTCTAGCAAAAACAACGAAACAAGATCCGACTGAGAACAGAGACAACGCCTTCCACTTGGAGTTGGAGTCCTTCGGATGGAATCGCCGAAGCCATTGATCGGATAGCTGAGTTGCCGCTCTGTCAAAAAGCTCGGACTGTCGGCTCCGACAGTTGGCCGATCTCGCTGCAATCAGTGCCGTCCGGCGAAAGCCGCGATGACGACGCAACACAGCGGATGGATCGACTGAAAGGGCCCTCACTGTTGGAGCGCCAGCGGACCAAGCAGACTCAGCTCTGCGCTCTATCATTTTGATTGAGGACCGGATTTATCCCGGAACCAGTTGCGGCTTCCGGGTTCGATCCCCCAGTCGGTCCGCCCATGCGATATCAAAACGGCGGTACGGGATGCCCCGGACCAGTCACGGATATCGGCTGAGTCGGCCAATGACCTATCAAATTTTGTAATATGCAATTTAGCGAATGTCAATGAGGGGCGGTGTCCCGGCGTCTGTCGACCAAACGGTGTTGGAGCTGGGGAGGCAACGACGCACCCGGGCCCGAATCGTTTCGCTACCCCATTGACTTAGCGCTGAATCGTTCCCGAGACCGGTTGCCGGATTTGGGGTGCTCGCCGGCTCTCGGCGCTTCGCTCGGCCGGGCACGGAAATGAAAAGGGCAGCCACATCATCGATGTGACTGCCCCAAAGTCGTTTGATCTGCCGCTGGTGGTGCGCCGTTGGCGATGCCCGAGCTTAGCGCGAGTAGAATTCGACGACCAGGTTCGGCTCCATCTGCACCGGATACGGCACGTCGTGCAGTCCGGGGATGCGGGAGAACTTGGCGGTGAACTTGGTGTGATCGACTTCAATATAATCCGGCACGTCGCGTTCGGCCAGCTGCGAGGCCTCGATGACGATGGCCAGCTGCTTGGAGGATTCCTTCACCTCGATCAAGTCGCCGACCCGCACGCGGTAGGAGGCGATGTTGACGCGGCGACCGTTGACCTTGATGTGCCCGTGATTGACGAACTGGCGGGCCGCAAACACGGTCGGAACGAACTTGGCGCGGTAGACCACCGCGTCGAGACGGCGCTCCAACAGGCCGATCAGGTTTTCCGACGAGTCGCCCTTCAGCCGCTGCGCTTCCTGATAGACGCGCTTGAACTGCTTTTCGGAGATGTTGCCGTAGTAGCCCTTCAGCTTCTGCTTGGCCTTCAGCTGCGAGCCAAAGTCGGAAACCTTGCCCTTGCGGCGCTGGCCGTGCTGGCCGGGGCCGTATTCGCGCTTGTTGACCGGCGACTTCGGGCGACCCCAGAGGTTCTGCCCCAAACGGCGATCAATCTTGTATTTCGCGTCGTGACGCTTCGACATTTCCGCGTTCTCTTAGGTGATGCGCGAGCGCGCAGGCCTTGCGGCCCGGTCCCGGCGCGGGTTGGATGAGAAGCGCGCCCTCCTGTGCCATCCGTCTTCGTTGGAAGATTGACGGCCGACAGGACCTGATCCGAGCGTTGGGTCGGTCCACGGGTGCGTTAAACAGCTTCGCGGGCCCGAGGGGACCCGCGAAGTGGCGTGGGTTTAGTGTGTCGGTGGCAAAATGTCAAATGCGCCGCCACCGGCTCTACGGCGAAACCGGCCGAAATTACTGCCTTTGCGCGACGAGGCCGAAGACCGCCCCCTGCGGATCCAGGCATTGCACGATCCACGAACCGCCGGGAACTTCCATCGGTCCATTGAGGATCGTGCCGCCGGCGGCAATGACGCGATCCTTCGCCGCATCGATAGCTTCGACGGCAAAATACAACAGCCAGAACGGCACGGGCGATTGCGGCATTTTCGTCATCATGCCGCCGACAGGCCGATCGGCGGTCTTGAAGATGCGGTAGACGCCCATCTCGCCCATCGCCATGTCGCGCTCCTTTTCCCAGCCGAACAGCGAGGAATAGAAGGCCCAGGCGACGTCGCCGTTGCCGGCGTGGAGTTCGTGCCAGTCGATCAAGCCGGGCGTGCCCGGCGCCGCGCGCTCTGGCGCCTGATCCGAGGCGGGACGGAACAGGTGGAACACGGTGCCGTCCGGGTCGGCCACGACGGCGAAGCGGCCGACGCCGGGAATGTCCTCGGGCGGGCGGCACACCTGGCCACCGGCAGCCGTCAGCTTCGCCGCATGGGCGTCGACATCGGCGACCCAGACATAGGGCGCCCAGAACGGCCTGCCACCACCTGCGGCCACCTCCGCCGGGATCTGCATCAGCCCGGCCACCATGCGCGCACCTGCGGAAAAGATGGAGTAGCGCATCCCCGGAGCGCCGGAATCGGCCGCCGTCCAGCCGACAACCCGTCCGTAGAACGCGACCGCCGCACCGACGTCCGAGGTCATCAGTTCGTACCAGATGAAATCATTGCTCTCAGCCATGTCTTCGACTTGCCTCCTTCAATAGGTCGAGCATCGTTCGACGGTCGGCATGCAATGCGTGAAATCGCCGGTTGCCGGTTCAGGCCGGCCAGACCGCCGCTCGTGGGGCGCCGGTAAGAACAATGTGCGCCGACAAGTGCGGCACCGGCGCGACGCCCGCATGCGGCCAAGCGAAGCAGCTGCACGCGGACAGGCTTCGGTCCGGCTGCAATTCAGCCTGACAGATGCTCGTGACAGCAGGTGTCAGCAGAGCACAAGCCTCGCGGCTTACAAGGCGGCGGGAGCGAGGCCGAAACGCTCGAGCAGGCGGGCCAGCGCCGGTGGTGGCGCATGCCCCGAGGTGAAGATCACCTTGCCGGACACCAGGGCCGCATCGCCGCCGGGGCCGTCGCAGAGCTTCGACGGGACGCCGGACGCCGGCAACACGGCAGCAACGCGACGGGCGATCGCCGGAGCCGGATCGATCCAGGTCACGGGCCAGAGTGCCAGCCGGCGGAAGTGCGGTAGCAGGAAGGGATAGTGGGTGCAGCCGAGGACGACGGCATCGGTGCGGCGCGCGCCCGTCTCGACGAAGCAAGGGGCGATCTCTGCGGCGATTTCCGCGCCGCCGACCGGGGTCCCGCGCAAGTGGCGTTCGGCGATCTCGGCCAGGCGGGGCGAGCCGACGAGCGTCACCTCGACATCGGCAGCGAACCTGTCGATGAGGGCGTGGGTATAGTCGCGCTCGACCGTGCCGGGCGTGGCGAGCACCGAGATGAGGCCCGATTTCGTCACCTTTGCCGCCGGCTTGATCGCCGGCACGGTGCCGACGAACGGGAGGCTATGGCGGGCGCGCAATGTCGGGAGTACCAGCGTCGAGGCGGTGTTGCAGGCGATCACCACGACGTCGGGCGAGACCGTGGCGATGAGATCGGCCATCAGCCGGTCGATGTGGGCGGTGAGCGCCGCCCCGTCCCAGGCGCCGTAGGGAAACGCGGCATCGTCGGCGACATACGTCACCTCGGCGGACGGCAGTTGCCGGTTGATTTCGGCGAGCACGCTGAGACCGCCTATGCCCGAATCGAACACCAGGAGGCGCGCGCCCCGTGAAGCGAGCACAGCGGTCGATTTCGCAGATGTGGGTGTTTCGAGACGCGCGGACATCGGGCGCCGAGCTTAGAGCAGGAAATGCGGCGGAAGCAAAGCGGGCGTTCCCGTAAGCCGCAAGCCAGCGGGCAAAGACAAGGGATTGCCAGCGAAGGGGGAATAGGGCGCGGACGCTACGCAAAACCCTTTGCGCCCGGCCCGGCAATATCTAGACACGCGATGGTTAAGACGAGGTTGACCGATCACGATTTCTCGATGTCCGCCGAGCCGTCGGCCGCAATTTCCGGCTGACCGGCCGCATCGACGGCGTCGACCTCCGCAGACTTGCGCATGCTGCGTGGCGTTACCCGCGCTGGCCGGTGCTCGAGTGCCGCAATGGCGCCGCGAAGCGTGCGGATTTCCTGCTCGTTGAGACGCGCCTTCTGGAAAATGGACCGGAGGTTGCGCACCATGTGCGGCCGCTTGTGGTCGGGGCGGAAGAACTCGACCGCGTCGAGCGCGGTCTCCAGATGGCCGAACAGGTGGAACAACTCGTCCTTCGTCGCCTGCGGCGAGCGCTCCTTCTCCGGGAACGGCGTCCAGTCGGGATTGGCCAGGAGGTGCTGGCGCCATTCGTAGGCGACGAGGATGACAGCCTGGGCAATGTTCAGGCTGGCGAAGGCCTCGTCGACCGGAATGGTCAGCACCTGATCGCACAAAGCCACCTCGTCCGAGGTCAGGCCCCAGCGCTCACGCCCGAACACGACGCCGCAGCGGTCGCCGTGGCGGATCGCGTCGCCCATCAGGGTTGCGGCGCGATTGGGCGAGACCACCGCCTTGGCGAGGTCGTGCTGGCGCGCGGTGGTGGCGAAGACGAGGTTCAGGTCTTTCAGCGCGTCTTCGAGCGTGTCGTAGAGGATGACGGCATCGATGATCGTGTCCCCCCGAGAGGCGGCGGCGCGAGCCTTCTCGTTCGGCCAGCCGTCGCGTGGCTTGATCAGGCGCAGTTCCTTCAGGCCGAAATTCGCCATGGCGCGCGCTGCCGCGCCGATGTTCTCGCCCATCTGGGTTTCGACCAGGACGATGACGGGCAGGGAGGTTGGATTTGCAATCATAGCGGCGGAAATACCCCGTGTCGGCGGTGAACGAAAGTGGCAATAACGGCCGACCTGTGTCGCCCGGCGTCCGCCGAGACGGACCGTCGGCGCGTCATCACTTTGTTTTGTAGCGCGAAGGTGCTCTAACTCGTTGTTCTATCGCTATTCCGCGCAACGCTCCCATGCTTGCGCTGGGTGCGCGCCGCGCCTGTCAAATGCGTCGCCAATGACGTCACGGGGCGCCGCCGCACCGGTCCCACGGAGGAAACCATGGATAATCGCATGCTCGGGCACAGCGGCACGGTGGTGACCGCCTATTGCCTCGGAACCATGACGTTCGGCGCGGAGAGCGACGAAGCAACGTCGCAGGCGCTGATGGACGACTATTTCGCTGCTGGCGGCAACTTCATCGACACCGCCGACGTCTACAGCCTTGGCGTGTCCGAGGAGATCGTCGGGCGCTGGCTGAAGGCGCGTCCGACGGAAGCCAGGCGGGCGGTCGTCGCCACCAAGGGGCGGTTCCCGATGGGGGAGGGCCCGAACGATCTCGGCCTGTCGCGCCGGCATCTTGGCGACGCGCTCGATGCCTCGCTCCGACGCCTCGGCATCGACCGCATCGACCTCTACCAGATGCACGCCTGGGACGCGCTGACCCCGATCGAGGAGACGTTGCGCTTCCTCGACGATGCCGTCTCCGCCGGTAAGATCGCCTACTATGGCTTTTCCAACTACGTCGGCTGGCACATCGCCAAGGCCACTGAGATTGCTAAGGCGCGCGGCTATACGCGGCCGGTGACGCTGCAGCCGCAGTACAGCCTCCTGGTGCGCGACATCGAATTCGAGATCGTCGATGCCTGCCGCGATGCCGGATTGGGCCTCTTGCCGTGGTCGCCGCTCGGCGGCGGCTGGCTGACTGGCAAATACAAGCGCGACGCGATGCCGACCGGAGCCACGCGCCTCGGCGAGGATCCCGCCCGCGGCATGGAAGCCTATGGACCGCGCAACGCCGAGGAGCGGACCTGGGCCATCGTCGACGCTGTCTCGGCCATCGCCAAGGCCCGTGGCGTATCGATGGCGCAGGTGGCGCTCAGCTGGCTCTCGGCCCGCCCGCAGGTGACCTCGGTGATCCTCGGCGCCCGCACCCGCGCGCAACTGGCCGACAACTTGGGCGCCGCCAAGCTGGTTCTCTCGCCGGAGGAGACGGCCCGGTTGACCGAGGTAAGCGCTCCCCTTGTGGCCGATTACCCCTACGGCGTGCAGGGGGCGGCGCAACGCTTCCGCAAGATCGAAGGCGGCCGCTGACGCCTGCCAAGAGACTGGCGGCATTGCCGGACAAGCCGTGACGGAACGAAGGAGGCGGCGGTGACTGGCCGCGTCTCCTTCCATAGTTCCGCTTGGCGCTTTTCCCCGTAAGTGCTATTCCGCGCGGGACCCATTGGGCCCCAATCCCAGACGCTTAAAGCGAGGCATATATGGCGAAGATCAAGGTGGCGAACCCGGTCGTCGATCTCGACGGCGACGAAATGACCAGGATCATCTGGCAGGCGATCAAAGAGAAGCTGATCTTCCCCTATCTCGACCTCGACATCGAGTACTACGACCTCTCGGTCGAGAACCGCGACGCCACCCGCGATCAGGTCACCGTCGATGCGGCCCACGCCATCAAGAAGCACGGCGTCGGCATCAAGTGCGCCACCATCACCCCGGACGAGGCGCGGGTGAAGGAATTCGGCCTCAAGGAAATGTGGAAGTCGCCGAACGGCACCATCCGCAACATCCTCGGCGGCGTCATCTTCCGCGAACCGATCATCGCCAAGAATGTGCCCCGCCTGGTTCCCGGCTGGACGCAGCCGATCGTCGTCGGCCGTCACGCCTTCGGCGACCAGTACCGCGCCACCGACTTCAAGTTCCCGACCGCGGGCACGTTGACCATCAAGTTCGTCGGCGAAGACGGCGCGGTGATCGAGAAGGAAGTCTACAAGGCGCCCGGCGCCGGCGTCGCCATGGCGATGTACAACCTCGATGAATCGATCCGCGATTTTGCCCGCGCCTCGCTCAACTATGGCCTCTTGCGCAACTACCCGGTCTATCTCTCGACCAAGAACACGATTTTGAAGGCCTACGACGGCCGCTTCAAGGACATCTTCCAGGAAGTGTTCGACACCGAGTTCAAGGACGAGTACGCCAAGCGCGGCCTGACCTACGAGCACCGGCTGATCGACGATATGGTCGCCTCGGCGCTGAAGTGGTCGGGCGGCTACATCTGGGCCTGCAAGAACTACGACGGCGATGTGCAGTCGGATACGGTGGCACAAGGCTTCGGCTCGCTCGGGCTGATGACCTCGGTGCTGTTGACCCCGGACGGCAAGACCGTCGAGGCGGAAGCCGCGCACGGCACCGTCACCCGGCATTACCGCGAGCACCAGAAGGGCAAGGAGACCTCGACCAACTCGATCGCCTCGATCTTCGCCTGGACGCGTGGTCTCGCCCATCGCGCTAAACTGGACGACAACGCCGATCT
>JARLIT010000189.1 GCA_031291575.1 Ancalomicrobiaceae bacterium | reverse complement strand
TCGACTGCGCCTCCTCAAGGACTATGTAGCTGCGGGCGGAGGGCTGTTGATGTTTGGCGGTTACTGCAGTTTTCAGGGATTCCGCGGTACGGCGCGCTATCACAACACGCCGATCGAGGACGTGCTGCCTGTCGAATGCATACCCTATGATGATCGGGTGGAGACGCCGGAAGGCTTTCGTCCGGTGATCGTTGACGCCGCTCAGCATCCGATCCTCGCGGGGATCTCGGGCGAATGGCCCCTGCTTCTCGGCTTTAACGAGGTTGTCGCCAAGCCCGGCGCCTTGGTTCTGGCCACGGCAACCAGCGATTATCGCAACCTTCCGCTGCTTGTCCTCGGTCACCACGGGGCGGGCCGCACATTGGCCTGGACCACCGATATCGGACCCCACTGGCTTCCGCCGGAATTCTCCAACTGGGCCGGGTATCGCAGACTATGGACGCAGGCGCTGACCTGGGTGATCGGCGATCGCGCCAGCTGAGGTCGATGTCATATTTCGCCTCGGCGTCGGCAGCCAGCTTGACCCGAGACTGGGCCCGAAGAGGCGTGGACCCGACCAATGGGTGCCGATAGGCCCTTCGGCGATGGCGGAGAGCGACTTACGTCGCTCGCCGGGCTTTCCCACGGTGTTTGGTCCCTTCCAGTGGCACGGAACGCCGGGCAGCGCGTGGCGCGGCTACGGGATCTAGCGTATGATTGCACCAAGCTGAGGCATTCTGAAACGACCGCATCGCGACGGGGGAGGTCGAAGGCCAATGAACTTGCAGCATGAGCCGTGGCTCGTTGCATTGTCGTTGATCGTCGCCTTTCAAGGAAGCTTCGTCGGTCTGCACCTGGCTCGCCAGATCGCAGAGGCGCAAGGAGTTCGCCATCGTCGTCTGATCGCGTCTTCGGCACTGTCGCTGTCGCTGGCGATCTGGACGATGCACTTCATCGGCATGTTGGCGCTGAACCTGCCGTTGGCCGTGGATTTTCTGGTCCTGCCGACGCTGATTTCCTTTCTGATCTGCGTGCTGGTGGTCGGCATTGCGGTGGTTTTCGTCGGCACCAATCCACCGGACGGCCAACGCATCGCCGTCGCCGCCTTTGCCATGGGCGGCGGCATCGTCGCCATGCACTACCTCGGCATGTCGGCGCTGCACACGACGCTGCATCTGAGCCATGCCCCCGTCTTCGTGCTCGCCAGCATCGTTGTCGGCGTGCTGGCGTCGGGCATGGCGCTGTGGCTCGGCTTCGGCATCGGCGCGCCGAGATCGCTCGTTGGTTCAGCGGCTTTGATGGCGTTGGCGATTTCCGCCATGCACTATATGGCCATGGCCGGAACATCGATGCACCCGATTTCGGAAGTCGCGCCGAGCAGCCAGCCGGTCCTGTCGCAAGGGCTGCTCGCGGTCGTGGTGTCGATCGTCGCCTTTCTGGTCTCCGGGCTGTTCATGCTGTCTCTGGTCCCGGTGCCGGCGCAACGGCCGAAGCCGTCGCGGCCGACAAGTGCCGCACCGGGATTGGGGCCGCAGGTCAGCGACGGCTCGCCAGACGATGGGCAAGTGGGGGAGGGCGACTTCCACGACGACGGACATGACGGCACGGCTTCGATGCCGCCGGGTGGCTGGGCGAAAAGCCTCCCGGTCGAACGGGATGGCATCAGGCGCACGCTTGACGTCAGCCGGCTTTCCGCAGTCAAGGCCCAAGCCCATTACACCCAGCTGTTCGATGGCGAGGATACCTGGTTCTGCCCGCTGACCATCTCCGAGGTCGCGGCGCGTCTCGATCCGACACTGTTCGCCCGCATCCACCGCAGCCATATCGTCAAGATCGATCGCGTCTCGACCTTGAAGCGGAGCGGCGATGCCGGCCAGGTGGCGCTGTCCACGCGGATTCCCTATTGGGCGCCGGTGGCGCGGTCGCGCAGCCGCTGGCTGAAGCAGCAGCTCGAGGCACGACCCGGCCGAGCCTCGTGAGCGCCGAGGGCGCGGAGCCTGATTATCGATCGCCGTTCGAAGTGCTCGGTCCAGCCGCTGTCGGGATCGCTGCCGATCCTGCGCTGTTGGTTGAACGGCTGCCGACTGACTTCCGGTGCGTTGCACAATACGCTGCGTCCGGTTGCGCCGCGCTGGGGAGATAGGATGGGCTCTTGTCACGGAATGCGGCAGCGATTCTGACGCAGTTCGTGCAACTTCGGCCCAATCCGTGCAATTGCGCCACCGGTCGTGTATTGGCGATTGCTGCTGCACTGCGTCGTGTGATCGCATCCGCAAAAATGCGGAGACGACGGCAGCAAAGCCGATCACGTCCTCCGCCGAACAGAAGCGGAGGAAAACGCGGTGATCCCAGGACCCTTCACCTATCATCGTCCTGCAAGCGTCGAGGAGGCGATCGGCCTCATGACGTCGCTCGGCGAGGAGTCACGGCCCTTGGCCGGCGGCCAAAGCCTGATCCCGATGATGAAGCTGCGCATGGCGGCGCCGGAACATCTCATCGATCTCGCCGGCGTCGCCGGCCTGAAGCGAATCGATGCCGGACCTGACGAAATCCGCATCGGGGCGGCCGTCACCCAGGCGCAGTTGATCGGCTCGGCGCTGCTGAGTGAACGCCTGCCGATCCTCAGCGAGACCGCGCTGCAGATCGCCGATCCGCAGGTCCGAACGCTCGGCACCATCGGCGGCAATCTGGCGAACGGCGATCCCGGCAACGACATGCCGGCGGTCATGCAGTGTTTGGGTGCGATCTATGTGCTCGCTGGCCCCGCGGGCGAACGCCAAGTCGCGGCACGCGACTACTACCTCGGCCCCTATTTCACCGCGCTCGAACAGGGCGAACTCTTGGTCGCGGTGCGGATCCCGGCACCCGCGGCGGGCCACGGCCACGCCTACGAGAAGCTGAAGCGCAAGATCGGCGACTACGCCACCGCGGCAGCTGCCGTTGTCCTGACCGCGACGGACGGCCGCATCGCCACTGCCTCGATCGCGCTCACCAATGTGGCGCCGACGCCCATTGTGGCCGAGGAGGCTGCCCGGCTGGTGATCGGTACGAGCCTCGATGCCGCCACCGTCAAGGCCGCTTCGGCCGCCGCCAAGGCGATCGCTGACCCTGCCGCCGACGGCCGCGGAACGGCCGACTACCGTCGCGAAATGGCGGGCGTGATGGTCGCCCGCGCCCTGGTGAAGGCCTTCGGCCGCGTGAAGGGAGCCTGATGCCCATGTCTGAGACGCAAACACTGCCGATCACCCTGACGGTCAACGCCAACAAGGTGCAGCGCTTCGTCGAACCGCGCACGCTGCTGGTGCATTTCCTGCGCGAAGAGCTCGGCCTTACCGGAACGCATATCGGCTGCGACACCAGTCATTGCGGCGCCTGCACGGTGGAGATCGACGGACAATCAATCAAATCCTGCACCACCTTCGCCGTCCAGGCCAACGGCGCGGCGATCAATACGGTCGAAAGCCTCGCCCACGCCGACGGCACGCTGCACGCGCTGCAGGAGGGCTTCCGGCAGATGCATGGCCTGCAATGCGGCTTCTGTACTCCGGGCATGCTGATGCGCGCCAAGGTGCTGCTCACCGAAAACCCGGATCCGAGCGAGGCGGAGATCCGCTACGGCATCTCCGGCAACCTCTGCCGCTGCACCGGTTACCAGAACATCGTCAAAGCCATCCAATTCGCCGCGGCTCAACTCAATGGTCGCACCTTCCAGGAGGCCGCAGAATGAACGACATGACTCCGACGCGGGCGGAACGCGAGGCACGGCTCGAAGGCATGGGCTGCAAGCGCAAGCGGGTGGAGGATGTCCGCTTCACCCAAGGCAAAGGCAACTACGTCGACGACATCAAGCTGCCCGGCATGCTGCACGGCGACTTCGTCCGCTCGCAACATGCCCACGCCAAGATCACCAAGATCGACGCCTCCAAGGCGCTGGCCCTGCCGGGCGTCCTCGCCGTCATCACGGCGGAAGAGCTGAAGCCCTTGGGCCTGCATTGGATGCCGACGCTGGCCGGCGACGTGCAGGCGGTGCTGGCCGACGGCAAAGTGTGCTTCCAGAACCAGGAGATCGCCTTCGTCGTGGCGGAGAACCGCTACATCGCCGACGACGCGCTGCAGCTGATCGAGGTCGAATACGAGGAGCTTCCTGTCATCGTCGACCCGTTCAAGTCGATGGCGCCCGATGCGCCGGTGCTCCGCCCCGATCTCGACGGCAAGACGACCGGCGCGCACGGGCCGCGCAAGCACCATAACCACATCTTCGAATGGAACATCGGCGAGAAATCCGCCACGGACGAAGCCTTCGCCCAGGCGGAAGTGACCGTGAAGGAGCTCATCTCCTACCACCGGGTGCATCCGTCGCCGTTGGAGACCTGCCAGTGCCTCGCCTCCTTCGACAAGATCAAGGGCGAACTCACGGTCTACGGCACCTTCCAGGCGCCGCACGTTATCCGCACCGTCGCCTCGCTCCTGTCGAAAATCCCCGAACACAAGATCCATGTGATCGCGCCCGACATCGGCGGCGGCTTCGGCAACAAGGTCGGCGCCTATTCGGGCTACATCTGTTCGATCGTCGCCTCGATCGTCACTGGCAAGCCGGTCAAATGGGTCGAGGACCGGATGGAGAACCTCTCCACTACGTCGTTTGCGCGCGACTATCACATGACGGCCGAGATTGCCGCGACGCGGGCCGGCAAGGTGCTCGGCCTGCGCGTGCATGTGCTCGCCGACCACGGGGCGTTCGACGCCTGTGCCGATCCGTCGAAATGGCCGGCCGGCTTCATGAACATCGTCACCGGCTCGTATGATTTCCCGGTCGCGCATCTCGCCGTCGACGGCGTCTATACCAACAAGGCGCCCGGCGGCGTCGCCTACCGCTGCTCGTTCCGCGTCACCGAGGCCGCCTATTGCATCGAGCGCGCCATGGACATCCTGGCGCAGAAGCTCGGCATGGATCCGGCAGACCTCAGGATGAAGAACTTCATCCGCCGCGAACAATTCCCCTACCAGTCCGCCTTGGGGTGGGAATACGACAGTGGCGACTATCACGTCGCCCTACAGAAGGCGATGGAGACCGTCGGTTACAGGCAATTGCGCGCCGAGCAGGCGGCAAAACGCGAGGCCTTCAAGCGTGGCGAGACGCGCGAGTTGATGGGCATCGGCGTGTCCTTCTTCACCGAGATCGTCGGCGCCGGACCATCGAAGAATTGTGACATCCTCGGCGTCGCCATGTTCGATTCGGCCGAGATCCGCATCCATCCGACCGGCTCGATCATCGCCCGCATGGGATCGAAGAGCCAGGGGCAGGGGCATGAGACCACCTGGGCGCAGATCATCGCCACCGAACTCGGCATCCCCGCCGACGACATCATGATCGAGGAGGGCAATACCGATACCGCGCCTTACGGCCTTGGCACCTATGGCTCGCGCTCGACGCCGGTCACCGGCGCGGCCATCGCCATGGCGGCGCGCAAGATCAAGAACAAGGCGCAGATGATCGCCGCGCATCTCTTGGAAGTCTCCGAGTATGACCTTGAATGGGACATCGACGGCTTCCGGGTGAAGGGCAACCCGGAGCGGTCGAAGACGATGAAGGAGATCGCCTGGGCGTCCTACAACGCGCCGCCTCCCGGGCTCGAACCGGGGCTGGAAGCGGTTAACTACTACGATCCGCCCAATATGACCTATCCGTTCGGGGCCTATATCTGCGTCATGGATATCGATGTCGATACCGGCGTCGCCAAGACCCGGCGCTTCTATGCGCTCGACGATTGCGGCACCCGCATCAATCCGATGATCATCGAGGGCCAGGTGCACGGCGGGCTGACCGAAGCCTTCGCCATCGCCATGGGTCAGGAGATCAAATACGACGAGATCGGCAACGTCATGGGCGCGTCCTTCATGGATTTCTTCCTGCCGACCGCCGTCGAGACGCCGCACTGGGAGACGGATTTCACCGTCACGCCGAGCCCGCACCATCCGATTGGCGCCAAGGGGGTCGGCGAAAGCCCCAATGTCGGCGGCGTGCCGGCCTTCTCCAACGCCGTCAACGACGCCTTCGGCTTTCTGGGCAGTACGCATATCCAGATGCCGCACGACGCCTGGCGGGTGTGGGAAGCGGCGCGGCGCCTCGGATTGCACGACTGAGGCGGGCACATGCCGGCTCACCTTCGAGGTCCCACGATGCTTGATCGCCAGACCATCGCGGACCGGCTC
>JARLIT010000188.1 GCA_031291575.1 Ancalomicrobiaceae bacterium | reverse complement strand
TCCGGCACGGTTCCCTCCGCCTCCACCTCGCATACCGGCGTTTCCGGCGGCATCGAGACGGACGGCAACGGCAACTCCACCGTCTACCTCGGCTCGGCCACCACCAGTGACGTGCTCAACGCCATCGATCTGGCCACCGGCGTGCAGAAGGCTACGCTCTCCGCGAGCGGCGCCAGCGTCGCGGTTGCCTCCGGCCAGACGGCCTCCAGCGTGCTCACCAATGGCGAACTGAAGCTCAGCACCGGCGTCGGCAAGGATCTGTCGATCTCCGGGACCGGCAATGCCTTCACGGCTCTCGGCCTCACCGGCAGCCAGGGCACGGACTCCTCGTTCACGGCTGCCCGCGGAGCGTCCAACAACTCGCTCGATGGCAAGACGCTGACCATCTCGTCGTTCAATGGCGGCACGGCGGTCAACATCACCTTCGGCGACGGCTCCAACGGCACGATCAAGACCCTGGATCAGCTGAATAGCGCGCTCCAGGCCAACAACATGTCCGCCTCGCTCGACGCCAACGGCAAGCTGACCATCTCGGCCTCGAACGACTATGCCTCCTCCACCCTCGGCGGATCCGCCGGCGGTGTCATCGGCGGCACGGCCACCGGCGTCCTGTCTATGTCGGCAGCCTCGGCTCCGGTCGCCGATGCCAACTCGCAGAACACCCGCGCCTCGCTGATCAATCAGTACAACACGATCCTGTCGAACATCGACTCGACCGCGGCTGATGCCAGCTACAATGGTGTCAACCTGCTCGCCGGCGATCAGCTGCAGCTGACCTTCGACGAAACGGGCAAGGCGAAGCTGAACATCACCGGCGTCACCTTCGACTCCTCGGGCCTCGGTCTGTCGTCGCTCAACGCCGGCACCGACTTCATCGACAACGCCTCCACCAGCAAAGTGCTATCGGTGTTGACCACCGCCGCCACGACCCTGCGCTCGCAGGCCGCAGCCTTCGGTTCGAACCTGACCGTCGTGCAGACCCGCCAGGACTTCAACAAGAACCTGGTGAACGTGCTGCAGACCGGTTCCTCGAACCTGACCTCGGCCGACATGAACGAAGAAGCCGCCAACAGCCAGGCGCTGCAGACCCGCCAGTCGCTGTCGGTCTCGGCCCTGTCGCTCGCCAACCAGGCGCAGCAGAGCGTGCTGCAGCTCCTGCGCTAACGAGCACTCTAAACCACAACGAGAAAGCGGCGGGGCCATGCCCCGCCGCTTTGCCATT
This sequence comes from Ancalomicrobiaceae bacterium, assembly GCA_031291575.1. Classification (GTDB taxonomy): domain Bacteria; phylum Pseudomonadota; class Alphaproteobacteria; order Rhizobiales; family Ancalomicrobiaceae; genus CAIYYN01. Next base: position 3,631 of record JARLIT010000188.1, on the reverse strand, counting down.
CTGAATGGGCGATCGCGACGAATTCAGCCCGGGACGCCATTCTTTGCGGTGTTTCGACGATCGCCTGCGGGAACTCTTCGGAGCCGTGCGGCAGAAGCGGCTCCGGCGGCGGATGTTCGACAGTCTCAAACGGCTTTCGGCCGGTAGTTGCGATCCGGCCGGATCCTGAACTTGGTCGGACGAGTTCCACCGGCACTTCCGCGGCGTCACGCCCGTGAGCCCGCTCCTGGACCCGAAAGCCAATGGCAAGCGTTCCGGCTAGATTCGCTCTCCGGAGAGCCGATGTTTCACCGCCTCTATGAACAGGCGTGTGCGCGCCGGCGTCCCTATGTGGCTCGCCCAGACCGCACTTACCGGGATCGGAGGGGGCTCGTGCTCGGGCAACAGGAGTTCGAGCCGGCCATCGTCAATGTCCTGACGCACTTGCCAAAGCGGCGCCAATCCAATGCCGGCACCCTGCAGAACCGCGGCGTTGGCCGCGGTAGTATCGTTGCATCTGATGACGCCTTTCACGGGGACGGCCACGATGGAGCCGCTGTCGCTCAGTGGCCAAGACGCGCCTTCCGGTCCGACCGTGCGGATGACGCAGAAATGTGCGGGAAGGTCCGACGGTGTGCGTGGGCGACCGTGCCGCGCGAGATAACCGGGCGCGGCGACCACGACGCGGCGCAACTGAGCGATCTTCTGCGAACGAAGTGTCGCCGCGCCGAGGTCTCCGATACGAATGGCGACATCGAGCCTGGTCTCGACGACGTCGGCAAGCGCATCGTTGAGCACGAGATCGATCTCAAGATCCGGAAAGCGCTGCTGGAACGCCACCGCCGTCGGCACGACGAAACGGGGGGCAAATTGCACAGAGGCACCGATTCTGAACAAACCGGCGATACGCTTGGTCGCTCTCTTCGCCTCCGCATGCGCGTCGTCGATGTCTTTCAGCGCAATCCGCAGCCGATCGCGTAGAACCAAGCCGGTCGGCGTAGTCTGAAGGCGGCGTGTCGTCCGTTTGATCAGCTCGACACCGAGCTCGTCTTCCAGCGTCGCGACAGCCCGACTGACCGATTGCAGCGAGCGGTTCAAGTGGCGGGCAGCCGCCGTGAGACTGCCGCGGTCGACCGTTTCCACGAAGGCTTCATACTGTTCCAGACTGGCCATATTATCACGATAGTCAGAATAGTTATTTCATCCTAGCGCGCATTATCATCCCTGACGGATGGATGCAAAACAGGAGGGCAAATCCCTTTTGAAGGAGCACCGCCTTGTCTTCGAATTCGACGCGCACCGATGAGCCACAGACCGCCGATACACCTCACGAGTTCACCGCCGGGCTCACCTTGGTGTTCGCGCTGGCCGTGGGTACGATTGTTCTCGGCCTGTTTGCATCCCAACCGCTCGTCGGTCTTATCGGGGCGTCGTTCAGCCTGGATGCAAGCCAAGCAGGGCTCGTCACCACTCTGACCTTGCTCGGATACGCAACCGGTTTGTTTCTGCTGGTCCCGCTGACGGATCTTGTCGAAAACAGGAAGGTGATCATCGCGACGCTCGCGGTCGATGTCGTGGCGTTGACGGCGATCGCCTGCGCGCCGACGTTGATGGTGTTTCTGGCGGCCTCTTTCGCTACCGGGATGGCGACGAGCGCCATTCAGATGTTGGTTCCCGTCGCGGCACGGCTGAGTTCGACAGCGCGCAGAGGTCGCGTGGTCGGGAATGTGATGAGCGGCCTCATGCTTGGCATTCTTTTGTCGCGCCCGGCGGCGAGCCTCGTGGCCGAGTTTGTCGGCTGGCGCTGGTTCTATGGTGCGCTGGCGATCGTCGTTGCCGCCCTCACCATCGCTCTGGCCTGTGTGGTTCCGAGCCACCGTCCCCGGACGACGGTCAGCTATGGCCGGCTGATCGGATCGCTGTGGTTCATATTGCGTCGCGAGCCTGTCTTGCGTCGACGCGCGGCCTATCAGGCGCTCTGCATGGGTGCGTTCGGGGTGTTTTGGACCTGCGTGGCGTTGCGCCTGGCGCTGCCCCCCTTCGGCCTCGACCAGACGGGGATAGCCTTGTTCGCCCTCTCGGGCGCCGCAGGTGCGGTCGTGGCTCCGATCGCGGGGCGCGCCGGTGATCGGGGGTGGACGCGAGGTGCGACATTGCTCGCACATGGTGCTGTGATCTGTGCGATGGCATTGGCCGAGATTGGCGGTGCGCTGATCTCCGACAGGGCACCCTTGGTGTCGTTGGCGGTGCTTGCCGCCGCGGCCGTCGTGCTCGATCTCGGCGTGGTCGGTGATCAGACGCTCGGCCGCCGAGCGATCAATCTGTTGCATCCAGAGGCGCGAGGACGGATCAACGGCCTGTTCACCGGCCTGTTCTTTCTCGGGGCATCGGTCGGATCCGGTCTGTCGGGCATCGCTTGGGTCATCGCGGGCTGGCCGGGCGTCTGCGCCATCGGCGCCCTCTTCGGGCTCGCCGCATTGATCGCCTCTGTCTCGGAAAAGAGCGGTGCAGAGTTCGGCATGACGATCGCGGTGGCTGCCGAGCGCGAGTGAGGACATCGCCTGCTACTCGGCGCATCCGAAGCGCTCGAGGGTGAAACCGGGGAGCCCGCACCACAACACCCTGGTGCTGTTGGCTGCCTGCGGCGAACACTCTGAACTGGAGCCGTTTTGCCAAGCCGAGCGCCGCGCCGCTCGGGGTGCCGGCGTTGCCCCGCCTTGCCGGCGGGGCTTTCGCGCTCGTTCCGGCCGACCCGGACCTGCCGGCCGGCGCGGTCATCAGCGATTTCAGCGAAATTGAGTTTGGCAGCAAGGCCCCGTGACCGACATCCGCGTCCATCCGATTTGGATCGAAACCGTGCGCCGTCCGGGCGGTGGCAGTAGATCCAGTCTGAACAAGGCCAGACCGTCAGCGGGTCCACAGGGCAATGCAGCTGCGGGCGATGGGCGTAGTCGCGCGATTGGATCGGGAGATATCCCGATGCCAGCAGGACTGAAAAAGCCTTCTACAGGGGCATCGTATATCAGTACATAAAATCTGTAGAATTACATAACTTTTATGCTGTGATGCGCCCATGGTGGAGCGCCGGTCGACGCGCCCCGGCGGTGATCCGGCTCGGCCGGCCCGATGCGAACTGGAGGCAGGCATGGCGAGACAGCTGCATCTCAATCTGAATTTCCTCAATGCCGGCACCTTCGCCGCAGCTTGGCGCTGGCCGCAATCGACCCCGGCCGATTTCTACGACATCGACTATTGGGTGAAGACAGCACAGTTGGCCGAACGCGCCACGTTCGACGCGGTGTTCCTTGCCGATTTCCCGGCGCTTTCCGACAATCCGGAATACCGCCCCTTCCAGTCGCTGGAACCGACGGTTGTCCTGGCCGCCATCGCCGCAGCCACGACGCGCATCGGCCTGATCGGCACCGTCTCGTCATCCTACAACGAGCCGTACAATATTGCCCGTCGCTTCGCTTCCCTCGACCACGTCAGCCGCGGCCGTGCCGGCATCAACATCGTCACCACCGCCGACCCCGCCGCGGCCCGCAATTTTGGCGCCGACGTGCGACCGTCGCACGCCAGCCGCTACGAGAAGGGCGCGGAATTCGCCGAAGTCATCGGCTCGCTCTGGGATTCCTGGGAGGACGACGCCATC
>JARLIT010000187.1 GCA_031291575.1 Ancalomicrobiaceae bacterium | reverse complement strand
GGGACGCTTGCCGTCGGCCAAAGCCGGACGGCGGAGGTCGCCGCAAACGCCGTCTGGGCGTGGACCGGGATCTATCTGGAAAAGGGCGTCCCCTACGAGTTCAAAGCCGAGGGCGAATGGATGGATGCCTCGATTCCCGCCGATGCGGATGGCAGGGTCACGCGATGGTCGCTGCCCATCCTGTTCTGGGTTGCTTGCCGCGCCATCTTGGGCAACCCGCCGACATGGCTGCAATCGGGTTGGCGGAAGATCACCGGTAACCCCCGTGCCGCCTTCCGCATTGCCCGCCGGCAACCGCGCGGCCGCTGGTTCGAGTTGGTCGGCGTGATCGGCAACAACAGGATCGAGGTGTCACGCATGGCCGTGCGCAACGAGGCGTTTTCCATCGGCACGAGCGCCACGCACAGGCCGCGCCGTTCCGGCTATCTCTACTGCTACGCCAACGACACCTGGACGGCCTATGGCAACAACCGCGGCTCGCTCAAGCTGATAGTCTCGCGGAATGCGCTTGACGCCCATTCGCCAACGCCTGGTGCTTCGCACCCGCCGAAGTGGACGGACGGCGGCGACCCAAAGGAGGAGTGAGCCGCTATTCCGCCGCCACCTTCGGGCTCGGGGCGGAGTAGACGTCCTCCGCCTCGGTCTCGAGAAGCCGCTCGCGCGCCTCGTCGACGGCACGCTGGCGCGCCCACATCGAGGCGTAGAGCCCGCCGTCGGAGAGCAGTTGATCGTGCGTGCCGCGCTCGACCACCTGACCGGCTTCGAGCACCAGGATCTCGTCGGCAGCAACCACCGTCGACAGCCTGTGCGCGATGACGAGGGTGGTGCGGTTCTTCGACACCTGGTCCAACGCCGACTGGATCTCGCGTTCGGTGTGGGTGTCGAGCGCCGAGGTCGCCTCGTCGAGCATCAGGATCGGCGGGGCCTTCAGGATGGTGCGGGCAATGGCGACACGCTGCTTCTCACCGCCCGACAGCTTCAACCCGCGCTCGCCGACTTCGGTGTCGTAGCCCTGGGGCAGCCGCTCGATGAAATCGGCGATCTGGGCGAGGCGGGCCGCCTCGACGACCTCCTCGTCGCTGGCATCGGGACGGCCGTAGCGGATGTTGTAGCGGATGGTGTCGTTGAACAGCACCGTATCCTGCGGCACCATGCCGATGTTGCGGCGAAGGCTCGCCTGGGCGACATCGCGGATGTCCTGCCCGTCGATGAGGATGCGACCGGCGCCGACGTCGTAGAAGCGGAACAGCAGGCGCGAGATCGTCGACTTGCCGGCGCCCGACGGGCCGACGATGGCGATCGTCTTGCCGGCAGGAACGGTGAAGGACACATCCTTCAGGATCTGCCGTTCGGGGTCGTAAGAGAACGAGACGTTCTCGAACGTGACCGTCGCCTCGCCCACCTTGAGATTTGGAGCGCCCGGCTTGTCGATGACTTCGGCCGGCACGTCGATGACGCTGAACATCTGCTCGATGTCGACGAGGCCCTGCTTGATCTCGCGGTAGAGCGTTCCGATGAAATTCAACGGGATCGACAGCTGCATCATCAGGGCGTTGATCATGACGAAGTCGCCGACAGTCTGCTGGCCGTTGACGATCGCATGCGCCGACAGGCCCATGGTGGCGATCATGCCAAACGTGAAGATCACCGCCTGGCCGAAGTTGAGCCAGGCAAGCGAGGTATAGGTCCTGGTCGCAGCCGCGGCATAGCGCCCCATGGCGCGGTCATAGCGGCCGACCTCGAGCGCCTCGGCGTTGAAATATTTCACCGTTTCGTAGTTGAGGAGGGAATCCACCGCCTTCGACATGGAGTCGTTGTCGGCTTCGTTCATCTCGCGGCGGATGTTGATGCGCCGGTCCGACGCCCAGATCGAATACCAGACATACAGCCAGACGGTGACGGCCATCACGGCCAGATAGGTCCAGTCGAACTGATAGGCGATAATCACCGCCATGAAGGCGAATTCGATGATCGTCGGCGCCCCAACCAGGATGGTGATGCGGACGATGGTCTCGATGCCTTGCGCACCGCGCTCGATGACGCGGGAGAGCCCGCCGGTGCGCCGGGCGAGGTGGTATCTGAGCGACAGTTCATGCAGATGGCGGAACGTGCGCGTGCCCATGCCACGCACCGCGTATTGGCCGACGGCGGCGAACAGCGCGTCACGCAGCTGATTGAGGCCGTTGAACAGGATGCGCACGAGCCCATAGGCAACCACGAGCAGCACCGGCAACGCCAGCCAGGCGGCATCGGGCTGGACCGCATGTCCGGGCAGGAGCGAATCCGTCGTCCACTTGTAGACATAGGGCAGGAGAACCGTCACCACCTTGCCGGCCAGCATCAGCGCCAGCGCGATCACGACGCGCCGCTTGAGGTCCGGGCGCTCCGTCGGCCAAAGATAGGGCCACAGGCGTTTGATCGTGGCCAAGGTGTTGGACGAGCCAGCGTTCGGCTGTGCAGGGGATGCCATGGACGAGTGCTCCCGGCCTGTCTGTGGGTCAATAAGAACAAGGGCCGATCAGCGGGTTCGCCACGGCGAATGGTTCAGGGATCTTGTACATAGTGAATATGTGCGCCGCGGCCAACACGGGCGGGAAGATTTTTCTCGGACATAACGCCGCGACAGGGCTTGGATTGCGCCGGGGAGGCACCCTTGTCGCGCCTGCGACTGGGTAGAGCAATGGACGGTCGCCGGTCAGCCGCGCCTGGCCGGGGCGGCCTCAGGCTCGGGCTGCGGTCCCGGCGCTGGCGCGTTCGGCTTCGGGCTCTCCGCGCCAAAGGCGCCGTTGCGGCCGCGGCGCTTGGCCTCGTAGAGCGCACCGTCGGCGCGGCCGAACCAGACCTCGATCTCCTCTTCCGACGGCGCGTGCTTGGCCTCGAGATCGGCGATCCAGGCGGCAGCCCCAATCGAGCAGGTTGCGGCGATCGTCTGCCCATCCGCTTCGATCGGCTCTTCGGCGATGCGCTTGCGGATGCGCTCGGCGGCAACGAGGGCGCCGGCAAGCGGCGTCTCGGGCAGAAGCACAGCAAATTCGTCGCCGCCCAGGCGGCCGACCCGGTCGACGCCGACGCGAAGCGTGGAGACGATGCGGCTCGCCGCCGTCTTGATGACGACATCGCCGACATTGTGGCCGTAGGTGTCGTTGATGCTCTTGAACTTGTCGAGGTCCAGGTAGAGCAGTGTCGGGGGATGACCGTAGCGGCTGGAGCGGGCGGCCTCGGCGCGCACAACGCGCATGAAGGCGCGGCGATTGTAGAGGCCGGTCATTCCGTCCGTCTCGGCCAGTTGCAGCAGTTCAGCTTCGAGCTTGCGGCGCTCGGCCACCTCTTCCTCGTGCTGGCGGCGGGCGGCGTTGATCTCCTCGACCATCGCCGCCATGGTATGCGCTTGGCGCTCGATGGTGGCGTTGGCACGGGCGAGTTCAGTGTCGCTGTCGGCGAGATCATCGAAGGCGCGCTGCAGCGCGGCGAGCGACTGGACGGCGATGACCAACCCGCCGTCGAACGGCACCAGTTCGATATCGTACTCGTCCCCCGACGGATCGGCGGCGACGGCAAGCGCCAGCGTCATCGTCTCGCGGGAGATGACGGCCGTGGTGGCCGCCTCGATCATCGCGTCACGGTGGCTCGGGGCAATGAAGTTGACCGCATCGATGCCGACGGGGTCGTCCGTGCGGCCGAACAGTCGCTCGGCGGCACGGTTGGCGAGAACGACGTCAAAGTGATTAAGGCTATCATCGATATCGCCGATGCGGCAGACGAGGGTGGCGGCGGGGGACGCCTTCATCACCGCCTCCAGCGCCGCTGCGGCATCCCAGTCGTCGCAGGCGTGAAGAAGGCGGTCCCAAGCCTCAGTCGGAAGGTCGGAGTGGAGATCTGCCGTCCTGTGCGGCGTCTTCTGGATGTCTTGCGATGGCATCGGCGCCTCCATGTCACCCCCTATGCCTAGCATCGGCGCCAGTCGAAAGGCTTAAGGCCGGCCCTACAATTGAACGGATCGGGGGGCGTGGGAAACCCTATGGCCGGCGCTCCGGCGCGGCCTCGCCTCTTGACCTTTCCGCCGTCCCGCGCGATGGAAACGGCATGACAAAGCCACTCTCCATCTGCGTCTATTGCGGCTCCGGTTTCGGCAACGATCCGGCCTTCCAGGAGGCTGCCGAGATCTTCGGCACCTCGCTCGGCCGTGCCGGCATGCGCCTCGTCTACGGTGGGGGCGGCGTCGGCCTGATGGGCACAGTTGCCAAGGCGGCGCTGGCTGCCGGCAGCCCGGTGCTCGGCATCATCCCCCGCTTCCTCGTCGAACGCGAAGTGATGCTGCCCGAGGTGACCGAACTCGTCGTCACCGAGGACATGCATGAGCGCAAGCGCCTGATGTTCGAGGCCGCCGACGCCTTCGTGGCGCTGCCGGGCGGCATCGGCACGCTTGAGGAATTGGTCGAGCAGATGACCTGGTCGCAGCTCGGCCGCCATTCGAAGCCGATCGTCCTGGCCGACATCGGCGGCTTCTGGTCGCCGCTGATCGACCTCTTGTCGCACATGCGCGCGCTCGGCTTCATCCGCCCGGAATCGGAAGTGGCCCACATCGTCGCCACCGATCCGGCGCACATCGTCCCCCTGGTGGAAGATGTCATCCGCCGCCGATCGTGGACGGCGGGGCCGATGTCCGAGGTCATCGGCAAGCTCTGATCCGGGCGAGCCGTATCGCTCCGATCGGTACCGCGTCGAACCGCGGCCCGTCGCCGCGTCGCCGCAGCGACGGGCATTCGCCGGCATTCGTGCCGTTCGCAGGGCGCAACAACCCGCTTCAGCAACGGCGCCCAAGTGATTCAACCGACTCGAGAATCGGCCGCCCGTTGAATCATTTCCTCAAGCGCTTGAATCAGTTCGTGAAGCGCCCGAAGCATCGGATCCGGACGCTGGCCCCGTTTCCGGGATAAATCCGATACCAATCAAAATGATAGAGCGCAGGGATGAATCGGATTGGTCCGCGGGCGCTGCAGCCTGAATCGGAATCAGAACTTCAGCGGGCTTGAATCACTCCGCGAAGTGTCCCGGCTAAAGACACCCCACGGCCACGATATTCCCAGGAAAACTGCGTACGCAAATGCCCGGCCCGTCGCGCCTCGCCCGCTGCCTGTCGAGCGCAACCGAGGTGCTTGAAATGTCGGCTTGAAATCGGTGTGGGCGACGCGGCACATTGGTGCCCGACGTCTTCGCCGTGCAAAGGATCCCCGCAATGTCCGACCTGAAATATCCGCGCGATCTCATCGGCTACGGCCGCACCCCGCCGCACGCCAAGTGGCCGGGGGATGCGCGCATCGCCGTGCAGTTCGTCATCAATTACGAAGAGGGCGGCGAGAACTGCATCCTGCATGGTGACGCGGCGTCGGAAGCCTTTCTGTCCGAAGTGGTTGGCGCGCAGCCGTGGCCCGGCAAGCGCCACATGAGCGTGGAGTCCTGTTACGAATACGGCTCTCGCGCTGGTTTCTGGCGGCTGTGGCGGCTGATGACCGGCAAGGAGGTGCCCGTGACCGTCTATGGGGTCGCCACCGCCTTGGCGCGCAATCCCGATGCGGTGGCCGCCATGAAGGAGGCCGACTGGGAGATCGCCAGCCACGGGTTGAAGTGGATCGACTACCGCGACTTCACCGAAGCCGAGGAGCGCGCCCATATGGCGGAGGCGATCCGCATCCACACCGACGTGACGGGCGCGCGGCCCTTGGGCTGGTACACCGGACGCACGTCGGTGCACACCCAGAAGCTGGCTATCGAGGAAGGCGGTTTCCTCTATGATTCAGATAGTTACGCCGATGACCTGCCGTATTGGGTCGACAACGGCCGCGGTGGCCACCATCTGGTCATCCCCTATACGCTCGAGACGAACGACATGCGCTTTGCCGCCGCGCAAGGGTTCAACTCCGGCGACCAGTTCTTCACCTACCTGAAGGACTCCTTCGACTACCTCTATGCCGAGGGAGCCACTGCTCCGAAGATGCTGAACATCGGTCTGCATTGCCGCATCGTCGGCCGGCCCGGCCGCATTGCAGCGCTCGAGCGCTTCATCGACTACATCAAGAGCCACGAGAAGGTCTGGCTCTGCCGCCGGCTCGATATCGCCTTCCACTGGAACACGCATCACGCGCCGGAGTAATCCGGACTGCGGCGTCGAGCGGCGACGGACCTCGCTGCTCGGCTGCGCCGACGGCGCAGTCGAGGTCGAGGTACAGTGAGGCATCGGGTTGGGGCGGCAGGTCGAGCGGCGCGAAGGGGAGCCAATAGGCCGCGAGGCCGAGGAGGGCATCCCCGATGGCGTCGTGCGGGTGCTTCTGACCGTTTCCCGTGACGGATGACATTCGTGTCGTCGGCATGGTGGCCTCCTGTCAAATCCAGCGGCGGACCTTCTGTTTGTAGGCTTCGTAGTCGGCGCCGAAGCGGATCGCCAGCATCGGCTCCTCGTAGGCGATGAACAACCGATCGATGGCGACGAAGAAACCGATGACCCCGAGCCAGGGCGTCAGCGAGCCGAGCGCGACGGCGATGCCGGCGAGGAAGAACAGCAGTCCGAGATACATCGGGTTGCGCGTCAGCCGGTAGACGCCGGACGTCACCAGCGCCTCCGAATGCTCGAACGGCCTGGTCGTCGTGTTGGCCGCTCTGAACGCGCGGATCGCCGGCATGGCCAGCGCGCCTGATGCGACCAGCGGCACGACGGCGAGGAACCGCCAGGGGCCGGCGATCAGGATCACGACCGGCAGCAGCCAGTGCAGCAGCGCCATGGCGATGACGGCGAGAAGAAACACGTGGGGTGGGTAGAGCCGCGTCAGAAGCATCGGAGGCCTCTCCCGTTCGGGTTGACGCGGCTGACTATAGCACCACGGCGGCAGGCACACAGGATCGCAGAACACCGGCTGCAGCGGCCTTCGGCTGAGGCTTGTCGGGCAAGCGCGGCTAGAGCGTGTTCCGCTCATGTCGACCAGCCTTGAGCGATAAGAACACGCTCAAGACCTTGAATTTGCGCATTTTCTTATCGACCGGATTGATTCAATCCGGTTGGAAAATGCGCGGACTTCCCAATCGGGAGCGCCTAAACCCCCAGCTTCAGCTGGGCCAGTTCTTCGGCCGTCACCTTGGCCGCGGTGGCGAGCTGGCTCTCTGTGTGCTCCGAGGTGATGAAGAACCTGAGGCGCGCCTGTTTCTCCGGAACGGCCGGGAAGATGATCGGCAGGACCGAAATGCCGCGGGCATCGAGCCGGTTCGACAGTGACACCGCGAACGAGGAATCGCCGATGATGACGGGGACGACCGAGGCGCCGATGGCTGTTCCGGTGTCGAGGCCTTCGGCTTTTGCCGCCGCCAGGAAGGTGCGCCCGTTCGCCCTGAGCCTTGCCACCCGCTGCGGCTCGGCCTCGATGATTTCCAGCGCCTTGAGCGCGGCTGCGCCCTGCGCCGGCGACAGGCCGACGGAGAACACGAAGCCGGGCGCGCCGGCCTTCAGAATGTCGATCAGCGCCTGGGTGCCGGCGATATAGCCGCCGGCCGAGGCGAAGCTCTTCGACAGGGTACCCATCCAGATTTCGATGGCGGCCGGATCGATGCCCTGCTCCTCGGCGATGCCGCGTCCGGTCGCACCGAGCACGCCCGAGGCATGCGCCTCGTCGACCATCAGCCAGGCGCCGTACCGCGTCTTGATCTCGATCAGCCGGGCCAGATCCGGGCAGTCGCCGTCCATCGAATAGAGGCCCTCGACCGCGATCAGCACCCGTTCGTGCCGGTCGCGCGCGCGCGCCAGCATGTCCTCAAGGCTGTCGAGATCGTTGTGTGGAAACGCCACCCGCGTCGCGCCGGACAGGCGCGCGCCCTCGATGATGGAATTGTGGGCGAGGCTATCGGCGAGGATCAGGTCTCGCGGTCCCATCAGGCAGCCGATGGCCGAGACGTTGGTGGCATGCCCGGAAACGAAAGCGAGCGCGGCTTCCGTCCCGGTGAAGCGGGCGAGCGCGGTTTCAAGCTCGCGGTGGAACGCCCGTTCGCCGGCAACAACCCGGCTCGCCGAGACACTGGTGCCGTAGCGGTCGATGGCAGCCTTGGCGGCGGCCATCACGCGCTTGTCACCGTTGAGCCCCACGTAATTGTAGGTGCCGAAATTGATGTGGCTGACGTTGCCGGTCAGGATCGTGCCACCGGGGATGCCATCGTGCAGCTTGAAGAACGGGTCGACGATGCCGGCCATCTCACCGAGCGCCCGCATCATCCTGAGCTGCTTGTGCGCCGACAGCTGGGTGAAGTCGAAGGCCTTGGGCTGGGCGACGGCCGCCGGTTCGACTTCCGCGGCGCGAGCCGATTTCGCCTTCGCCCGCGCCTTCAAGTCCGCGATCAGCCGGGTCTTGTCGGTGTCGCTCAAACCGTCGATGCCACGCGATCCACTCATCGGAATATCCGTCTGTCGGCGCCGGAGGCCTGTTCGGCAGCCTCGGCGAGCCGCGCCAATTCCGCCTCGCCGACTGCGCCGAGGTGGTTCTTGGCGATCGCCGCGGCCTCGTCATTGAGAGCCGGTTCGGTCGATGCGCCATGGGTGAGGCGGGCGAGCGCGCGCTCGGCGATGTCGTCGAGCGAGGCACCGCCGGCCAGCGACATCAGCGGGATCTCGACGCCAAGCCGGTCCTCCGCCGCCATCCGCAATTCGAGCGCCATGAGCGAATCCATGCCGATCTCGGAGAGTGGCCGCCGTCGGTCGATCTCGTCGGCGGGCACGCGCAGGATGCGTTCGATCTCGCCGGCGATCAGCCGGGCGACGCGGTCGAGCGCGGCGCCGTGGTCGAGGCTCCTCAGTTCGTCGGCGAGCTCGCCGTCGCCGTTCGCCTCGACGGGGGCATCGAGCCTGTCGCCCAGCGCCGAGAATAGCGGCGTGCCGAGAAGGGCCAGTTCGCGCCGCGCCTGGCCCCAATCGATGCGGGCGTAGCCGATGGCAGCGAACGCGGGATCGCGCTGGTCGAGCCCGAGCAGGGCATCGAGCCCGTCGAGCGCCTCTTCCGCCGTGAGCGACGACTTGCCCAACCGCCGCGACAGCACGTCGCCGACTTGCGTATTGCGGGCGAGATAGCCCGCATCCGAGATGGCGCCCCAGGCGACGGTCAAGGCCGGCAGACCCTCGAGGCGTCGCTTCTCGGAGAGCGCCTCAAGATAGGCGTTGGCGGCGACGTAATTCGCCTGGCCGGGGTTGCCGATCAGCGTCGTCGCCGAGGAGAACAGCACGAAGCAGTCGAGAGCGACGCGCCGCGTGACGCGATCGAGGATGGCTGCGGCGGCGATCTTCGGCTTCAGCACTTTGGCGATGCGGTCCGGGTCGAGGCCGGCGATCAGTCCGTCGTCGAGCACCATGGCCGTCAGGAATACGCCCTTCAGCGCCGGGCCGTCGGCCTGCAGCCGATCGATCAGCGCCACGACCGCCGCCTCGTCGGCGGCGTCGAGCGCCACAACTTCCACCTCCGCCCCGAAGGCTTCAATTTCGGCGAGGGTCGCGGCATTTTCCGGCTCGATCCGCCCGCGCCGGCTGGCAAGCGTGAGATGGCGGGCGCCGCGCCGCGCCAGTCGGCGGGCGAGCATCAGGCCGAAGCCGCCGGTGCCCCCGACAATCAGATAGCGGGCATCAGCCGAGATCGCGACCCCCGACGAAGCCGCAGCGGTTTGCCGACACTCCGGCGCGCGAATGACGATCTTGCCGATATGGCCCGCCTGCTGCATCAGCCGGAAGGCCGCCGTGGCATCTGCGCTGGCAAAAGCGCGGTAGGGCAGGGCGGTCAGCGAACCGTCCTCGAAATGCCCGAGCAATTCGGCAAACAGCCGCTTGGCGAGCGGCAGTTGCCGGGTCAACAGCTGGTCGGCATCGATGCCGAAATAGGAGAGGTTCTGCCGGAACGGGCGCAGCCCCAGCCTCGTATTGCCGTAGAAGTCGCGCTTGCCCAATTCGAGGAACCGGCCGAACGGCTTCAGACAGGCGAGCGAGCGCTCCATCGCCTCGCCCGCCAGCGAATTCAACACGACGTCGACGCCGTCGCCGCCGGTCAGCCGCATCACCTCATCGGCGAACCCCAGGCTGCGGCTGTCGATGACGTGGTCGGCGCCGAGGAGTTCGGCGAGGCCCCGCTTCTCGGGGCTGCCGGCAGTGGCGATCACCCGCGCGCCGCGCGTTCTGGCGATCTGCAGCGCAGCGAGCCCGACGCCGCCGGCACCGCCATGGATCAGCACCGTCTCTCCCGCCTCGATCCGGGCGAGATGGATCAGCGCGTACCAGGCGGTCAGGAATGCCACCGGGATCGTCGCCGCCGCTTCGAGCGGCAGTCCGGCGGGGAGCTTAGCGGCAGCATGCGCGGCGAGCGTGACGTGGCCGGAAAACGCCGCGGCTGCGAAGGCGACGCACGTATCGCCGACGCTGAACCCCTCGACATCCAGTCCGACGGCGGTGACCGTACCGGAGCACTCCATGCCAAGCGTTGCCCCGGCAAATCCGTCTTCCAGCGCCTCGGCCGGCAACAGCCCCATCGCCCACATCACGTCGCGGAAATTCAGCCCCGTGGCGGCAACCTTGACCTCGATCTCGCCGGGGCCGGGCGTCTTGCGCGGCACATCGCGCCAGGTGAGACGGTCGAGCGATCCTTGCGCATCGATGTCGAGGCGCGAGGTGGTCGGACCCGATGCCACCGGGCGCATCCGGGCCGCCAGTCCGCCGGCGACGATGCGCGGCGCACGGCGCCCGTCGGCATCGACCAGCACCTCGCGCTCCTCGCCCGGCTCGGCGATCAGCGTGGCAAGCCTGATGGCGATTTCTCCGGCTTCGAGCGAGGGCAGCGGGTCGACGAGGCGGATATCGAGATGCGGATATTCGTTGGCGGCAACGCGGGCAAAGCCCCACAGCGCCGCCTGTGCCGGTCGGCATTGCTGGGCGAGCGCGCTCGCGGCGTCACCGGTGCGCGGCAACGGCCTGATGGCCCCTGGTGCGATCACCCAGATCCTGACCGGGCGGTCCTTCAAGGCCCGGCAGAGACCGGCGAAGGC
>JARLIT010000186.1 GCA_031291575.1 Ancalomicrobiaceae bacterium | reverse complement strand
GTCGATGACGCCGGTGCCGGTGACGAACAGCCGGTAGAACCAATGCAGCGAGAAGCCGTTCATCGGGAACGTCAGGCCGCCGTCGGGACCCTGGAACGACAGGACGAAGATGGCGAACATCGGCCCGTAGAGAAAAATGACGTAGGCGGCAAAGAAGATCGCCAGCAGGTAGAAGGCGACCGAGCGGTTCTCTCCCATGGCTCAGAGCTCCTTCCTGATGTCGACGAGGCGCGTCATGGCGACGATGATCATCATCGTCACAGCCAACAGGATGACGGCGTTGGCCGCAGCGGCCGGGAACTGGATGGCGTCGAGCCGCGTCTGGATGATCTTGCCGGCCGAGGCGATCTGCTGGCCGCCCATCACGCCGATGGTGATGAAGTCGCCCATCACGATGGTGATGACGAAGATCGAGCCGATGACGATGCCGGGCTTCGCCAGGGGGATGATCACGTTGATCAGCGTCTGCCAGCCGGTGGCGCCGGCGTCGTAGGCCGCCTCGATCAACGTCTTGTCGATACGGATCATCGAATTGAAGATCGGCACCACCATGAAGAAGGTGAACAGGTGGACGAAGGCGACGATCACCGAGAATTCCGAATAGAGCAGCCACTCCACCGGCTGACTGGTCAAATGCAGCGCGGCAAGCGCCTTGTTGACGATGCCGTTGCGCCCGAGAAGCGGGATCCAGGCGATCATGCGGATGACGTTCGAGGTCCAGAACGGAATGGTGCAGAGGAGTGAAAGCCCGATCTGCCAGGTCTGCGACTTCACGTGGAAGGCGAGGAAATAGGCGACCGCAAAGCCGATGACGAGCGTCGCCAGCCAGACGATCAGGCAGAATTTCAAGGTCGAGCCGTAGGTCTTCAGGATCGTGCACATCTCGGGCAGCTTGTCGATGCAGCCCTCGAACGTGTCCGTGTAGCCACGACCGGAGAACGTCGTGATCATCTCGTAGTCGTTGTAGTCCCAGAAGCTGACGATCGTGACGAAGATGAGCGGAATGATGAAGAACGCCAGGAACACGAGCGTCAGCGGCCCGGCCTGCAGCCAGGCGACGATGTTCTGCTTCAGTGAGCTTTCGTTCATGGGCTGCTTTCCCGGCCGACGAAGGGCAGTCTTGCGGCGGGGTGTCATCCCGGCGAAAGCCGGGATCCAATGCCCCCTCCACACGAAGGTGCGTCTTGTTGCCCAAGATCGGACAACATGTCCGCTTTTGCAGGCCGCACCGCGAGTGGATCCCGGCTTTCGCCGGGATGACACCAGGGCGCGGATATTCATGGTGCGAGGCTCGCTTACGCTCACCATGAAGCAACGAGCAGGGTCCCAATCCCCTTCATGCCCAAGGGAGCGAGGCGAAGCCGAGCCTCGATAGGCACGAAGGGGACCGATACCGAGTCAACCGCCGCTTACGCCGCGATGAATTCGTTCCACTTGCGGACCATGTAGTCGTTCTCGTCCATGACGGCGTTCCAGCAGGCGACGCCACCCATGCGGTCCTCGTAGGAGCCGCCGTCGCGGACAGAGCCGGCCTTTTCGAGGAGCGTGCCGTCCGGAGCGGTGATGTCCTTCTCGGCCGCCTTGCCTTCCATCCAGTAGGCCCACTCGTAGGGCTCCATGTTCTTCTGCGCGGTCGACAGAACGGCCGAGTAGTAGCCTTGGCGGTTCAAATAGCCGCCGGCCCAGCCGGAGAGGAACCAGTTGACGAATTCATAGGCCCAATCGAGCTTGGCGCCCGACACGCCCTTCGACACGCAGAAGCCCGAAGCCCAGGAGCGATAGCCTTCCTTCAGCGGCTGGAAGACGCAGGGGATGCCCTTCTTGCGCACGGCGGTCACCGCCGGCGACCACATCGACTGGATGACGGTCTCGCCCGAGGCCATCAGGTTGACGGACTCGTTGAAGTCCTTCCAGAAGGCGCGGAACTGACCGGCCTTCTTGGCCTCGGTCATGATCTTCATGGTGAGGTCGATCTCGGCCTTCGTCATGTTGCCCTTGTCGGCATACTTGTACTGGCCGGTGGCTTCGACGACCATCGCGGCATCCATGATGCCGATCGAGGGGATATTGAGGATGGCGGCCTTGCCCTTGAACTCCGGATTGAGCAGTTCGGCCCACGAATTGATCGGGCGCTTGATCAGGTCCGGACGGATGCCGAGCGTGTCGGCGTTATAGACCGTCGGGATCAGGGTGACGAATTCGGTCGGGGTCTTCGAGAAGGTCTTGGAGTCCTTGCCCTCGAGATAGAGCACCTTCCACGGCGCCGTGCCCTGGTCACCGATCTTCTTGCCACCTGGGGTCTGACCTTTGGTGAAGACGGGCGTGATATTGTCGAATTCCTTGATCTTCTTGGCATCGAGCGCCAGGATGTTGCCCGACGGCACCAGCTTCTTCAACGAGAAGTATTCGGTGTCCAGCACGTCGAAGGAATTCGGCTGGGTGATGACGCGCTTGGTGACGTCGTCGGTGGTCGCCGTGATGTATTCGAGCTTGATGCCGGTGTCCTTCAGACACTGTTGGCCGATGAGGTCACCCTCGTTCACACCGGTGCCGAGATAGCGCAGCACCTTCGGTTCGGCCGACATCACATAGGGAAATCCGGTGATGGCTCCGGAACCCGCGGCGGCGCCAGCGAGGCCGGCGGCGCCCTTCAGTATGTTGCGGCGGCTGATGCCGGCCTTGCTCAACGTCTTTTCCATAGTTCCGTTCTCCCTCTTTCCCAATCGATGCCGTAACGGCACCGCCCATTCACCCCGCCGGCGAACAGCCAGACGGGATCGAATTCATCCGTTCAAACGCCGTCAGGCATGCCCCAGGCGATGCGCGATCCCCGGGTCCCAGCCGATGAGCACGCTGGCTCCGACCTCGGTCGGATTGCGGTCGAACTCGCCTTCGGGGATCTGGGCAACGAGATCGCCCTCGTCGCTGCCCTTCAGTGTTACCTGCACGTAGGTGCCTTGGTATTCGACGTCGGTGACCACCGCAGAAACCGAATGGCCGTCCCAAACCGTTCCGGGCGAAGTCAGATGCATGCGGTCGGCGCGGACCGCGATCTTGCCGCCGGAGGCCGTGATGACGTTGTGGCCGCCCATGAAGCGGGCGACGAACTCGGTGCGCGGATGGTTGAACACCTCGCGCGGGCTGCCCATCTGCTCGATCTTGCCGGCGTTCATCACCACGACGAGATCGGCGAGCGCCATGGCCTCTTCCTGGCCATGCGTGACGTGGATGAACGAAATGCCGAGTTCGCGCTGCAGCCGCTTCAGTTCCGCCCGCATCTTGATGCGCAGAAACGGATCCAGTGCGGACAAGGGCTCGTCGAGAAGCAACAATTGCGGCTCGGTGATGAGCGCGCGGGCGAGCGCCACGCGCTGCTGCTGGCCGCCCGACAATTGGGCCGGCAACCGGCCGGCGTATTTGTCCATGGCGACGAGCTTCAGCAGGGCCGCCGCCTTGGCATGCCGCGTCGGCTTGTCCTGCCCGCGCATCTTCAAGGCGAAGGCAACGTTGTCGATGACCGAAAGGTGCGGGAACAGCGCATAGGACTGGAACATCATCGCCGTGCCACGCTTGGCCGGCGGCAGATCGGTGACATTCGACGGCCCGAGCACGATGTCGCCATCGGACACGGTTTCGTGCCCGGCGATCATCCGCAAGGTCGAAGTCTTGCCGCAACCCGACGGCCCCAGGAGACAGCAATAGGTCCCGGCGGGAATCTTGAGGTCGATGGCATCGACCGCCACGGTGGTGCCGTAGCGCTTGGTCACCAATGCGAGTTCCAGTGCCGCCGGATGAACCATGCTTGCTCCTGGCTGGTAAAGGGATGTCCGACCCAGCGCTGAACCGTCGCGGGTCGCTCGATTGCGCATTCCCGGAACGGCTGCGCGAGATTGTCGCAGACCGCCCCATCGTCGCCCGGCGGAATGCGGCAGTCCGCTCCCCGTCCGACGGCGCTATCCTTTCGCAAGCCGCGTGCCACTGCGCCGGCATGCACGCGAATTGGCCCATATAGGATTGCTTTCAAACAGTTTTCCGTATCGGACTTGCCGCTGCGGCGTACCCCGTCGGCGCCCCAGCCGAGGCAATCGCCTGAAAAACAGGCACATCGGACACAAATCCATCAGGAAACGTATACAATCCGGGCAGGGTCCTTTGGGCGGGTGCATATACTATGAGTGAACAGGATCGTAGTCGGATCGACCTGCCACATCGGACGACTTGGCAACTGCGGGAACGCCAGCGGCCGGATCCGGTGGGTTTTGGCGGCGGGCGATCGCGCTGAATACGCGCGGCTGTATTCGGAGCGACACAGAACCTCCGGTGGAGACCGGTTTTTCGCCGTCGAGGGGTTGCGCAGGCTCGCCGGCTCTTTTACGGGAGGACGGCGGCGTGCCGGTGCCGTAGGGTGTCCTCGCGCCGATCGGGACGATCGCAAGGGGCGGCGGCGGTTGCGCAGCCGCGGAGGGAGCGGGGTGAGGCCGTGGGTGAACGCGAACGCGACGGTGACCAGCGACAGGCGTCTCAGCCGCTGCTGCGCACGTCTGCCCCCGCGGCAGCTCCAGGCCTCGACGACTTACATCCGACCGACCGTGCCGCGACCTCCGGCGACCGCGCCCGCCAGATCCATGACGGCATTCTCGCGGCGATCCTCGAACACCGGCTGCACCCCGGCACCAAGCTCGGCGAGGATGAGATCGGCGCCATCTACGGCGTCAGCCGCACCATTGTGCGCGCCGCACTGCAATCGCTGACGCACGAGGGCATCGTCGTCATCGAGAAGAACCGCGGCGCCTTCGTCGCCCGGCCGACGATGACCGAAGCCATCGAAGTGTTCGAGGCGCGCAAACTGATCGAGGCGACGATCGCCCGCCGCGCTGCCGAGCGCTGCGACGCCGAGGCTTGGCAGGACCTGAAGGACCACGTCCGGCGCGAGCGCCAGGCCACGGCGCGGGGCGACGATCACACCGCCATCCGGCTCTCCGGCGAATTCCACTTGGCGATTGCCCGCATCGCCGATCACCGCACCTACGAGGACTTCCTGCGCGAGTTGGTGGCGCGCTCCTCGCTGATCATCCTCTTGTACCGCCGGCAGAAAGCGCAGGTCTGCGGCACCGACGACCACGTCGACCTGGCCGAAGCGATCGGCGCGGGCGATACCGAACGCTCGAGCCGGCTGATGCTGCATCACCTCGATGAAATCGAGGCCGGGCTCGACCTCATCGAGGCCACGCGACCGACGCTACCGCTGTCCACGATCCTGAGGGGCGGCTGAGCCGAGCGTCCGTCGGCCTCGTCGATGCGGGCGTCCACGCCACCGGCCGCAGCCCGCCGGGCGACCGCTACGGCAACCGGATCCCGCGATCGACCTGCATGACCTGTCGCCAGCGCACCCGCAGTTGGTCCGGCCGGGACGCAAAGGTCTCCTCAAGAAATTCGGCCGCGACGATCCGGTCCGTGCGGAAATGGCGGAAGTCCTGGCGCAACTCGCACCAGGCGGCAAGCAAGCGCACGGTCTCGACATAGCCAATCATCGTCGGCCAGATGATGCGCTCCGTTTCGCGCGCCTCGCCGTCACGATAGCAGATCCGGATCTTCCGGCCGTCGCGGATCGCGGCGCGGGTCAGAGTGATGTCGAGACCATCGACCACCGCAGCACGACTGGTCGGAGCGCCGACGCTCGGTGCTGCGATGAACGGGCGCAGCCGTTCGGGCACGGCGGCGGCAATCTTGGCGATCAGATCGCGTGCCGCTCCCGCCAGCACGGCATCGCCGCGGTCGGCTACCCATTGTGCTCCCAGGACCGCCGCTTCCAGCTCGTCGGGCGTCAGCATCAATGGCGGCATGTCGTAGACCCGATCGAGCGCGTAGCCGATCCCCGGTTCGCCGCGGATCGGCACCCGCTGCGCCATCAGGTCGGCGATGTCGCGGTAGACCGAACGCTGCGATACCTCCAGTTCCGTCGCCAACTGGCTCGACGTCACCGGCCGGCTCGAGCGCCTGAGGATCTGGATGATTTGAAACAGTCGATCGGCGCGGCGCATCGGCAAACTCCTGCTGCCAACATGCTGCAAGCCTGCTGACACCATGCTGTCAGTGGCGTTCGAATACAACAGCCGAACGCCGAATTGCGGTTGCCCTACCGAAGGAGAGCAGCATGAATTTCGTCTCGATCCGCCTCATCACCGCTGACGTCAAGCGCCTCGCGCGCTTCTACGAAATGATCACCGGCATCCCGGTGACGATGTACACCGAGGACTTCGGCGAACTGGCGACATCCGCCTGTACGCTGGCGATCGGCAGCACGCGGACCTTGCAGCTGTTCGGTGGCGACGTCGCCCGCCCGGCCGACAATCACACCGCCATCCTCGAATTCCGCGTCGGCGACGTCGATGCCGAATACGCAAGGCTGGCCGAAGTGATCGGCGAAGCCCTGGTTCAGGCGCCGAAGACCATGCCCTGGGGCAATCGCTCGCTTTTGTTCCGCGATCCCGACAGCAATCTCGTCAACTTCTTCACGCCGGTCACCCCTGCCGCGATCGCCAAGTTCGACCGATAGCGCGCAGCGTCTGCGTCGCCGCCGGCTCTTGCAGTCGGCCGCTTGCAACGGCGAGCCAATGCGCCGATGTAAGGCCTGAGCCGCATGAAGCGGTTCCGCTGCGGCGGCCCCCGCTCCGGCGGGCCGGATGGGGATCCGAGCACCGGTCGTCTGACCGTCGCCATGATCGTGTTTGATGGTGATGCCATGATCTTCCGTTGCTTGCCCTTGATTATCTGACGCGAGACCGATGACCCCCTACCTCGAACACGCTGTCGCCGACTACGGACTGTGGGCCGTAGGGGTCATCATCCTGGTCGAATGCCTCGGCGTACCCGCTCCCGGTCAGGCAATCCTGCTTGCGGCTGCCATTTTTGCCGGCATGACGGGCGGGCTCGACATTTCGGCGATCGTCATCGTGGCCGCCGCGGCGGCCTTTGCCGGCGGCCTCGGCTCCTTCGCGCTCGCGCGGCTTGCCGCCGTCGACCGCTTCATCACCCGTCACGGCCACCGGGTCCGCTTCGGCGACAAACGCCGCGCCGTGGCGCAACGGCTGTTCGCGCGTTACGGCGCGGCAATCGTCTTCCTCGGCCGCTTCGTCGCCGTCTTGAGAACCTTCTCCGGCCTCATCGCCGGCATCATCGGCATGCCCCCCGTCCCCTACATCCTCGCCAATCTTCTGGGCAGCGTCGCCTGGGCCTCGGTGATCGGCTTCGGCGGCTATCTCCTCGGCGACAGCATGCGACAGCTGTCGAGCGAGATTCAATGGGTGACCGGCTTTCTGGTCATTGCCATCGCGCTTGCCGTCCTCTGGGCATTCAAGCGTTACGAGCGCCGGCTCGATGCGCGTTCGGAGGCAGACGACAGCAATGCCAACGGACCCGAACCCGGCTGATGCCAATCTCTGAACATGCCGCATCGTCGCCCGCGGTACTCTCGCCCGCCGCGATACCTCCAGTGCGGCGGCGTTTACCGATTATCCGACCGGACCAGCGCGCATCGCCCATGGCCTTCCGCCGTATGATCGGCTAAACCCCGGCTCCATGGCTGCACCCGTTCTGACGCTTCGCGACATCTTCCTCACTTTCGGCGGCACACCGCTCCTGGAAGGGGCCGAACTCTCCGTCTTCGACGGCGACCGCATCGCGCTCGTCGGCCGCAATGGCTCGGGCAAATCGACGCTTCTGAAGATTGCCGCCGAACTCGTGCAGCCCGACCGAGGCGAGCGCGTCGTGCGCGGCGGGGCCACCGTGCGCTACTTGCCGCAGGAGCCGGACCTCGCGGGATTTGCCTCGACGCTCGCCTATGTCGAGGCGGGGCTCGCCTCCGGCGACGACCATTATCGCGCGCAATATCTCCTCAACGAACTCGGCCTGACCGGCGAAGAGGATCCGAAGACCCTCTCGGGCGGCGAAGCCCGCCGCGCCGCACTCGCCCGGGCCTTGGCGCCGGAACCGGACGTGCTGCTTCTTGACGAGCCGACCAACCACCTTGATCTACCGGCGATCGAGTGGCTGGAGACCGAACTCGCCTCGTTGCGATCCGCTCTCGTGCTGATCAGCCACGACCGCCGCTTCCTGGTCGATCTCGCCCGTTCGACCGTCTGGCTCGACCGCGGCATCATGCGTCGCATGGACCGGCCTTTCGGCGAATTCGAGAGCTGGCGCGACGACATCCTCGCCGAGGAAGAGCGCGACCGCCACAAGCTCGACCGCAAGATCGCCATGGAAGAGGACTGGGTGCGCTACGGCGTCTCCGGTCGGCGTCGGCGCAACATGCGCCGCCTCGGCGAACTCTTCACCATGCGCCAGAGCCGCAAAGAGGCCCGCCGCGTGATCGGCACGGTGCAGATGACGCTCAGCGAGGCCGAGGCCTCTGGCAAGCTGGTGGTGGAAGCCAAAGGGCTCGCCAAGCGCTACGGCGACCGGCCGATCGTCGACAATTTCTCCTTCCGCCTCACCCGCGGCGACCGGCTCGGCATCGTCGGGCCGAACGGGGCCGGCAAGACCACGCTGGTCAGGCTGCTGACTGGGCTCGATCAGCCCGATGCCGGCACGATCCGCTTCGGCGCCAACGTCGAGATGGTCACCCTCGACCAGAAGCGCGAAGGCCTCTCTCCGACCATGACCTTGAAGGAGGCGCTAACCGGCGGCTCGTCGGACTCTCTGGTGGTCAACGGTCAGAGCCGTCACGTCGTCTCCTACATGAAGGACTTCCTGTTTACCGCCGACCAGATCGGCACGCCGGTCTCGGTCCTGTCGGGCGGCGAGCGCGGCCGGCTGATGCTCGCCCGCGCGCTCGCCATGCCGTCGAACCTGATCGTCCTCGATGAGCCGACCAACGACCTCGACCTGGAAACCCTCGACCTCCTGGAAGAGCTCCTCTCCGACTATCCCGGCACCGTCATTCTCGTCAGCCACGACCGCGACTTTCTCGACCGCGTCGTCACCTCCGTCGTCGTCCATGAGGGCGATCGGCTGAAGCCGGGAACCTGGGTCGAATATGCCGGCGGCTATTCCGATATGGTGGCGCAGCGGGGCGAGGGCATTTCGGCCCGGCGCGTCGAGCCGCCGAAACCGGAGCCGGCCCGCGCCGCCCCTTCCGCCGAGACGCAGGCGAAAGCCGCCCCCGCGCAGAAGCGCAAGCTGTCGTTCAAGGACCGCCACGCGCTCGACACGCTGCCCGGCACGATCGACGCTCTGTCGAAGGATCTCGCCCGGCTGGAGACCGAATTTGCCGATGCCGGCCTCTATGCGCGCGACCCGCAGCGCTTCGAACGCCTGTCGCACGCCATTTCGGAGAAGCGCGACGCGCTCGCCAAGGCCGAAGAGGATTGGCTGAGGCTCGAACTGCTGCGCGAGGAAATCGAGGCCGGCTGAGCGCGAAAACAGTCGACCGAATGCGGCAAAATCGGTCTACGGTCGACGCCGATGCATCGGTCGGCATCGACGCCCGTGCTTTGCGCCAGAGCGTGTCCCGTTCGGATAGAAATGATCCGAACGATGAGGACACGCTCAAGCTCTTGAATCTGGAGCATTTCCTTATCGGTCAGATGATTCCATCTGACCGGGAAATGCTCTAGAGGCGAGACGGCGGATCGGGCGCTCATCCCCCCTTTGCGCGTAACGCCAACACCGATTCCAGCCAATCGGTCCGCATCACCGGCACGGCGTTGATCAGCTGTTCGGTATAGGGGTGATGCGGGCCGGCGAAGATGCGATCGGTCGAATCGAAGGCCACGAACTGGCCCTTCAGCATCACCGCGGTGCGGTGGGCGATGCGGCGGACGACGTCGAGGTCGTGTGTGATGAACATGTAGGCGAGACCGAGCTCGGCCTGCAACCGCTTCAACAGTTTCAGGATTTCCTCAGCGACGAGGGGATCGAGCGCTGAGGTCGGCTCATCGAGGATGACGAGTTCGGGGTTGGCTGCCAGCGCGCGGGCGATGCAGATGCGCTGCTTCTGCCCGCCGGACAGCTGCATCGGCATGCGCGAGACATAATCCTCAGGCAGCTCGACCAGGCGGAGCAGCTCCTTGACCCGCGCCGTCACTTGCTGACCTGACTTGCCGAAGTAGAAGTGGACGGGCCGGCCGATGATCTCGCCCACCGCCTGGCGCGGATTGAGCGCCACATCGGGGATCTGGTAGACGAGCTGGATGATGCGTTTGTCCTCGCGCGAACGGTCGGCGAGCGACTTCGAGAGCACCCGGCCCTTGAAGCGGATGCGGCCGTCCGACGGCGGCAACAGGCCGGTGATGATGCGCGCGAGCGTCGACTTGCCCGACCCGGATTCGCCGACGACGGCCACCGTCTCGCCGTGGCGGATGTCGAGGCTCACCCGGTTGACGACCGTCAGCGGACCGTAGGCCGCCGTCGTCGCCTCGACCGACAGGATCGTCTCTTCCCCGAGCGTATCGAGACTGACCCGCTCGCTGGCAGCCGCGGCCCTGACGGCGACCAGCCGGGACGTGTAGCTCTCGCGCGGATGGTGCAGCACCGCGTCGGTCGCGCCCTCCTCCACCTGCCGGCCATGGCGGAGCACCTTGATGCGGTCGGCGACCTGCGCGACGACGGCAAGATCGTGGGTGATGTAGAGCGCCGCGGTACGGTATTCACGGATGAGGTGCTTCAACAGGATCAGCACCTCGATCTGCGTCGTCACGTCCAAGGCCGTGGTCGGCTCGTCGAGCACCAATATGTCGGGCCGGCACGACATCGCCATCGCGGCCATGGCGCGTTGCAGCTGGCCGCCCGAGGACTGATGCGGATACTTGCGGCCGAATGTCTCCGGCTTCGGCAGATCGAGCGAACGGAACAATTCGATCGCCCACGCCTCCGCCTCATGCCGGCTCATCAACCCGTGCACCACCGGCCCCTCGCACACCTGGTCGATGATGCGCTGCGCCGGATTGAAGGCGGCGGCGGCGGACTGCGCGATATAGGCGATGCGGCGACCGCGCACGTCGCGCCGCCCAGCCGCATCCAGGAGGCGGACGTCGGTGCCGTCGATCTCGATCGTCCCGCCGGTGATGCGGCAGCCCGCCCGCGCGTAAGTCATCGCCGCCAGCCCGATGGTCGATTTGCCGGCGCCCGATTCACCGATGAGGCCGAGCACCTCGCCGCGCTTCAGGTCGATGTCGATGTGATCGACGATCGTGTTGCCTTGGATCGTCTCGACCGTCAGCCCGTGGATCTTCAGGATCGGTGTTTCGTCAGCCATTGACCGTCCTCATAGTTCGGCCTGGGCACCGGAGGGCCGCGCTTCGATGGACAGGAGCCAGTCGACCACCAGATTGACGCCGACGGTCATCAGCGAGATGGCGAGTGCCGGCCAGATCGGCGCGAAGATGCCAAAGGAGATCGCGGCGGCGTTGTCTTTGACCATGCCGCCCCAATCGGCGTAGGGCGGTTGGATGCCGAGACCGAGAAACGACAGCGCGGCGACGAACAGGAAGTTGAAGCAGAACCTGAGGCCGAATTCCGAGAACAGCGGCGCCGACGCGTTGGGCAGGATTTCGCGGCGCATGATCCACCAGATGCCCTCGCCTCTGAGCCGCGCCGCTTCGACGAATTCGAGCACGGACAGGTTCATGGCGAGCGCGCGGGCCAACCGGAACACGCGGGTGGAATCGAGGAAGGCGATGGTCAGGATCAACACCGGGATGGTCGGGCCGAACACGCCGAGGATGATCAGCGCGAAGATCAGCAGCGGAATGGATAGGATGATGTCGACCAGGCGGGACAAGAGTTGGTCGACCCAGCCGCCGAGCACGGCCGCCAGAAACCCCGTGGTGATGCCCATCAGGAAGGAGAGCACGGTGGTGACCAGCGCCACGCCGATGGTCATGCGGGCGCCGTAGATCAGCCGGGTCAGAATGTCGCGGCCGATCTGGTCGGCACCGAGCCACATCGCCACCGACGGCGGATCCCAGGTGCCGCCGGCCGACTGGCTCTCGCCATAGGGCGTCAGCAAGGGGCCGAAAAGCGCGACCAGCAGGTTCACCGTCACGATTGTCATGCCGAGCCAGGCGGTGAACGGCGGCTTATGGCCGAAGATCTTCATGGCCGGCCTCCTCGGGCATGGTCCTCAGACGTAGCAGGCGTCACGGACAGGACCACGCGTGAATTCAAACTGTTACAGCATTTTCGCGTCATGGTTCGATCCGAAAATGCCTTAGCGCCGGTACTTCAGGCGCGGATTGACGAGAATGGCGAGAATGTCGGCGATGGTGTTGAGGCCGACGAACACCGCGGCGAAGACGAGACCGCAGGCCTGGATCACCGGCACGTCACGCTTGGTGACGGCGTCCACCATCAACTGGCCGATGCCGGGATAGGTGAACACGGCCTCGACGACGACAACACCGACAACGAGATAGGCCAGGTTCAAGGCGACGACAGTGATGATCGGTGCCGCCGCGTTGGGCAGCGCGTGGTGGGCGACGACGCGGCTGCGGGTCAGCCCCTTGAGAAAGGCCATCTCGATGTAGGGGCTCGACATGACGCTCAACACCGAAGTCCGCGTCATCCGCAGCATGTGCGCCGCGACCAACAGCGTCAGCGTCAAGGCCGGCAAGGTGGTCGCATAGATGCGGTCGAAGAAGCCCGTGTCGCTGTCGACCGTGGCAAGCGAGGGAAACAGGCCGAGTTCGACCGTGAAAATGGCGATGAGAACATAGCCGACGAAGAACTCCGGCACCGAGATCGTCATCAAGGTGATGATGTTGGAGATACGATCGATCGGCCGCCCCTCGTTGATGGCGGCGACGATGCCCAAGCCCACCGACAAAGGCACCGAGATGATCGCCGCATAGCCGGCCAAGAACATCGTATTGGCGAAGCGCGGCCGGATCACGTCAATGATGACGCGCCCATTGGTCAAGGCGACGCCGAGATCGCCGTGCAGTGCCCTCCACAGCCAGTCGAAAAAGCGGATGTAGGCCGGCACATCCAGCCCGAGTTCCCTGCGAAAGGCAGCGAGCGTCTCCTTCGTCGCCGACTGCTGGAGGACCGCCGCCGCCACGTCGCCCGGCAGGAACTGCGTGCAGACGAAGATCAGCACCGACACTGCAAACAGTGTGGCGAGCCCCAGTATGGCGCGCGTCGCGATGAGTTTCAGCACTTGTCCCGACGTCCCAACGAACTCCGACCATGACGGCGGATCGGATCCAGCCCCGGCAGACGTGTTGCCACCGGCTCAGCCCTGCCGGCTGCGGGCGGCCTCGCGACCGCCCGCTTCAGGTCCAAACTCAGGCGAACCAACCCTTTTCGGCGATACGCTCGTCGTTGAGGTCGTAGCGGGCGTGTGGCTCGGCGCCCTTGACCTTCTTCGAATAGCCGTCGAGGTAGTCGGACACGGCAAAGCAGATCATGCCGCCGTCGTCGGAAATCATCTTCTGCGCGTCGATGTACATCTGCTTGCGCTTGGCGTCGTCGAGTTCGGCGCGGGCGGCGATGATGATCTTGTCGAAGTCTTCGCGCTTCCAGTTGGTGTCGTTCCAAGCCGCGGTCGACAGGAAGGCCTGGCTTAGTTGCAGATCGGCGGTCGGCCGGGACCCCCAATAGACGGCGCAGAAGGCCGACTTCAGCCAGACATTCGACCAGTAGCCGTCGCCCGAGACGCGCTTGACGTTGAGGGTCGCACCGCTCTTCTTCAGTGCTTCCTGATAGAGGACGGCGGAATCGGTCGCTCCTGCATAGGCCCCTTCCGACACTTCCAGGTCGAACGGCCCACTGAAGCCGGCCTTCTTGAAGTGGAAGGCGGCCTTGTCCGGATCGAACGGCCGTTGCGGCAGGTCGGTGGCGAAATACTTGTTGGTCGGCCCGATCAGATGGTCGTTGCCGAGTGAGGCAAAGCCGGAGAACACAGTATCGACGATCTTCTGCCGGTCGATGCCGTATTTCAGGCCAAGCATCACGTCGGCATTGTCGTAGGGCTTGGTGTCGCGGTGCGCGACGAAGGCGTAGCGATTGCCGGTGCCACGCGAGCGCACGACATTGATGTTCGGGTTCTTCATGACCAGATTGGTGGTCTTCGGATCGAGGCGATTGACCGCGTCGACCTGACCGGTCATCAGCGCCTGGGTACGAGCGGCGGCGTCGATGATGTAGCGGATCTCGACGAAATCGAAATTGCCGCGGCCCGGCTTCCAGTAGTCGCCGGCCTTACGCTTCAACACGACGCGCACGCCGGGCTCCCACGTCTCCAGCGTGAAGGCGCCGGTGCCGTCGGGCTTGGAGAAATCGGTGGTGCCGGCCGGGAACATCAACAGGTGATAGTCGGATAGCACGAACGGCAGATCGGCATTGCCGCCCGACAGCGTGATCGACAGCGTCGAGGCATCGATCTTCTTGATGTCGGTGATCGGGCTCAACACGTCCTTGGCTGGCGACTTGGTGTCGCCGCGATGCAGGTTGATCGAATAGATTGCGTCGTCGGCGTC
Organism: Ancalomicrobiaceae bacterium; assembly: GCA_031291575.1. Taxonomy (GTDB): domain Bacteria; phylum Pseudomonadota; class Alphaproteobacteria; order Rhizobiales; family Ancalomicrobiaceae; genus CAIYYN01. The sequence continues at coordinate 10,839 of JARLIT010000186.1, read as the reverse complement.
GAATTCCTTGCCGGAGGTGAAGTGAACGCCCTTGCGCAGATGGAAGATCCACTCGACCGCGCCGGGCTTAGCCTCCCAGCTCTCTGCCAGCTCGCCGGTCGCATTGCCCTTGGCATCGATCTCGACGAGCAGGTTCCACAGCGCGCAGGAATAGGCGATCGGGATCGAGTCGGCATAGGTGCGCGGATCGAGGCTGTCGGATGCAGACCCGCCCTGCATGCCGAGACGCAGGGTACCACCCTTCTTCGGCGTATCCGCAGCCAGGGCAGGCCCGGCGAAGGCGGTCGACAGGCCGAGCGCGGCGGCGCCCGCCAACAGTTCGCGCCGATCGACGATCAGCCCGGAGGCCGAAGGCCGATCATCGGTCAGCCCGGAGGCCGAGGTTTGGATGTGGGTCGTCATAGATGTAGCCTCCACTGTGCATATCCGGACGGCTGACGGCGCCGGTATCGCTGGTTCCCTGGAATTCCCTTGGGCGCCGGATCCCGAGGTGGGGCCGACACATGTCCTTGGGCGGTCTCTTGCGGACGCCGGCCTCAGATTAGGCCTGCGCTCTCGCAACTGGCAATTCCTGAAAAAGCCATTCTTTTCCCAAAATGCGACATTTACGTATCACCCGCGGCCAAGTCTGCGAACTCTCTAGCAAAACCCGGCGGGGCAGCCCCCTCGCGGACGCTACTTTCGAACGTCCGGCGGGCAATATCGCAGCTGCTACGTCGGCCGCACGTTTGCGCGAACCGGTCGCCATCGTCTTGCGCACCCACGGTCCGAGGTGTAGCGTCCCTTCGTCTTAAAAGAGGCCCATCGAGTTCAGGGCCATTGCCGAATTATTCCAATTCCAACTTTAGGAGACGAAGATGAGCTCCATGATCGTCCACGATATCCGTCTCGAAGGCTCTACCCCGTTGAATTATAACTACGTCATGCGGGTAAGCGCGCACCATAGCATCGACATGGTGATGGCCACAGTTGCCATGTACGGCGCGCACCGGCCGCTCGACGTTCTCCACATCTTCTGCCACGGCTACGAGGCCGACTGGGACTTGCACAATCAGGCCTCGACCGGCGTCGAGGTTGGCGGCTTCGGGCTGGAACTGTGCAAGGAGGGCTTGTCGCTCCGTAATGCGACAAAGACGGCGCGCTGGAAGGGCCGAGTGAAGCGCATCGTGATCTTTTCCTGCGCTGCTTCGGCGACCGGCGTCGGCAATGATGGGACGGTGGCTGACGGCCGTCGCTTCCTGGGCGAGATCGCGCTGTGGAGCGGCGCCGAGGTCGTCGGCTCCAGCTCCACCCAGTATTTTCATCGCGTCCGCGCCTCCTATGCGGGCAACCGCATAGTCGACAATACCATCGATTTCGGCGCCTGGGAGCAGCCGGTGTTCTCGTTCACTCCTGCCGAACCGAACGGCCGGGTGATCAATCCCGGCAATTACGACATGGCCAGCCCGACGCGGATGTAAGCCCGCCCCGGATGTGAGACGGCACGCGCCCGGCAGACGGCCGAGCCGCGATGACCGGGCATGGCAGCGCCGGCGTTTGTCCGGTTGCCGAAGCCGGGCACCCGCCGGTAAAACGAGTGCGGCATCGCTTCGCCCGCCCCGCTCCGGAGCTTCGGGCCGCAAGCCTGCAATGGTCGCGCCTCGGCCAAGATGCCGATCAAGAGGATCCCGCCCTTGCCTGCCCCGACTTCTGCCCGATCCCCGGCCGCCGCGGATTTCGCCCCCGCCGCCGGTGGCCTCCTGACTGTCGACCTCGCGGCGATCGAAGCAAACTACCGCCATCTCGCCCGTCTGGCCGCCCCGGCCCGGGTCGCCGGCGTGGTCAAGGCCGACGCCTATGGCCTCGGCGCCGTGCCCGTGACCCGACGCCTGATCGCCGCCGGCTGCCGGCATTTCTTCGTCGCGCTGCTGAGCGAGGCCATCGAGCTAAGGCCGCTGATGCCAGCGGGTGCCATGCTCGCGGTGCTGAACGGTCTGGCGCCGGGATCGGAACGCGAGGCGGCTGTGGCCGGGATCGTGCCGGTCCTCAATAGCCTGGCGCAGCTTCGCGCCTGGGCGGCGCTGGCGCACGACCTCGCCACCCCGCTGCCCGCCATCCTGCAGGTCGACACCGGCATGTCACGGCTCGGTCTGTCGCCCTCCGAGGTGGATGCGCTCGCCGACGATGCGGGCATGCGTGTCGGCCTCGACCTCCTGTACGTCATGAGCCATCTCGGCTGTGCCGACGAGCCGACGCACCCCGCCAACCGCGCCCAGCTCGCCGTCTTCACTGCGGCGAAGGCGAAACTCGGCATTGCGACCGCCTCCTTGGCCAATTCCGCCGGGATCTTCCTCGGCCCGGACTATCATTTCGACCTGTGCCGCCCCGGCGCCGCGGTCTACGGCCTCGACGTCGGCCCCGCCGCCCATGGCATCCGGCCGGTGATTGGCCTGAAGGCCCGGGTGGCGCAGATCCGCACCATTCCCGCCGGTGCATCGATCGGTTACGGCTATACGTTCACCGCGACACTGGAGATGCGACTGGCGACCCTGTCGGTCGGCTATGCCGACGGCTGGCCGCGTGCGCTCGGCAATGTCGGTGCGGCCTTCATCGACGGCGTGAGCCTGCCGTTCACCGGTCGCGTCTCGATGGATAGCGCCACCATTGACATCAGCGCCCTGCCGAAGGGCCGGCTTGCCCCCGGCAGCCTCGTCGACCTCATCGCGGCCGAGCAATCCGCCGACGACGTCGGCCGGCTCACCGGCACCATAGGTTACGAAATCCTGACGAACATCGGCCGCCGCTATGCGCGCCGATACATCGGATAGAGGGGTGAAACCGCGATCGTCCGCCGGTTTGCCGAAATTCGATTTTGCCGCTAGACTGTCATTTTCTTGCTATCCGCTGCGCGGATCCGGATCGACGCCGATTATTGCGGCACGTATGTTTTTCGATTGTCAGGAAAGGTTCTGAGAGATGCTTTCAGTTCGCAGTGCCTTGACCATTTCCGCCGGCAGTCTCCTGCTCCTTGCCGCCCCCGTTGGCGAAGCCGCCGCTGCGACCTGCTACATCCCGCGCGTCGTCCTGTGCGAGGGCTGCGTCAAGGACCTCAGGATCACCATCGCAAAGGACGGCTCCTGCCATATCGGCTTCGACGGATCGCAGCCGACCGCGATCGGAACCGACGGCAGTGTCGTGAAAATCTCCGTCGAGGCGCCCGAGCAGCGTCTGGAGCGGACCTCCCGAACCACGAGGACGCGGCCCCAGAGCCGCGACTACCGCCGTCCAGCCTGCTTCGAAGCCTATGGACGGACCTATTGCGAGTAGTCCCGCCGTCCGGTGAACCGGTGGCGGTGATCGAGGGCGCTGTCACCGATATCTGCCTCTTGCGGGGCGAGCCGATGCGGTCCACATGTCGGCGATGATCGAGGACACCGAGACCAAAGACTCGCGCACGCCGCGTCCCTGCCCGACCTGCGGAAAGCTGGCGGTCGGCCCGACTTATCCGTTTTGCTCGAAGCGCTGCCGCCTGGTCGACCTGAACCGCTGGCTGAACGGTTCCTACGCCATTCCGGTGGTCGAGGATGATGGCGGAGACGGCGACGGCTAAGCTGCCGCCGATTCGCCACGCGATCCTCTTCACTTGCCGGCAATGATAGCAATGACCTGATCGGACGTCCGGGTGATCTGCAGCGTGCTGAAGCGCTCGGCCGCATCGACCTCAATGCGCTTGTCGGTCTTGCACGTCTCTCGCATCACCGCCGCTTTGGCCGTGGTCGCATCGGTGTCCGATAGGTCGATCGTCACCCAGCGGGCCGCGATCGTCTGAATTTCCTCGACCGAGAACCCCGCGCGGGCCAACAGCAGAAGCCCCTTGACCTTCGCCGCCCGGAGCATCGCCCAGTGCGACAGGAAAGTTGACGCCGAGGTCAGGCGCAGACAGGTCAGATAGTCCCGGTCGCGCGGCGCTTCGCGATCGACGACCGCCAGGATCTTGTCGAATTGGTCGAATGAGCGCGGCTTCAGCGGCAGATCCGGACCATCGAGCGTCAGACTGCTCAGGACCGTGGTGAAATCGCGTTCAATAAGCTCCGTTACGTCACCCACCTTCATGGGCGGCCACGACGCCACGTCCGGCGGACACGGATCTTGCGCCCGTCCACCCTGATCGAGGCGAGCGACGATCGACCGCGACGCATCGTTGCCAAGACCGAAGCGCAGGATCCAGGAGACGAAGGACTGCCGTCCGTTCGCCCAGGCAACATCCCCGGTCGCCTGCGCCGCCTTCGGCGCGCAGCGCTGGTACATGTTCCAGATCGTCGCCAATCGGTCGGCGTAAATGCTGAAGACCGCCGTAGCCTCGTCCCCGGCAAGAACAATCCGCTCTGCGCGCACCGGCGCGACGGCAATCATCCCCAAACAACAGGCCGCGAACAGCTTCACGCCTAAGGCTCGCACGTGCATCGGAAAATATCCTGAAGGTCGGCAAATAAAGAGTGCGCCAAACGCGCCAATAGATAACGGATGGCATGTCACCATGACGTTTGGCCGCCGTCAAGGCGCAAACCAGATGCCGAAATCATCCGGGATCAACGATCCGTGAGATTAAGCCGCCGTGCCTCTATCGCTCAAACGCCACGCGAGAACGGCTGCGCCCAACGCGCCCTGACCGCATAGCCGGCACCTTCGAGCAGCCCGAGCGTCTCGGTCAGCGGCAGACCGACGACATTGGTGTAGGAGCCGACCAGCTTGACCGGAAAAGCGCCGGCGAGCCCCTGGATGGCGTAGCCACCGGCCTTGCCCTGCCATTCGCCCGAGGCGAGGTAATCATCGATCTCGGAGCGCGACAGCCGCTTGAAGCGGATGCGGGTCTCGACCAGCTTGGTCCTGAGCGATCCACGCGGCGTCATCAACGCCAGACCGGTCCACACCCGGTGCGCGCGGCCGGACAGCAGCCTGAGGCACTCGATCGCCTCGTCGGAGACCTCTGCCTTGGGCAGGATGCGCCGACCGACGGCCACCACCGTATCGGCGGCGAGCACGAAGCTGTCGGCCCACTCCTCGGTACCAAGCGCCCAGCCGCGGGCGGCAAGCGCCTTCTCCTCGGCCAGTCGGATGGCGAGGCTGCGCGGCAGCTCGGACCGCTTCGGCGCCTCGTCGATGTCTGTGGGCTTCAACAGATCCGGCTCGATGCCAACCTGTTGCAACAGAGCCAGACGGCGCGGGCTTGCAGACGCGAGTATGAGCGGAAGGGCGACGTTGGACATGACGGCTTCCGGACAGGGGCCCCGTTCAATAACCCAGGCCCGTTCAATGATCTGGAGCTCGGGTGCGGATCGATGGCCTCGAACGGCCGGATATCGGCGTCGGGCGAGCGAAAGCCGCCAGCGACCCCGGTTACTTGAAACGATACGTAATCCGACCCTTCGACAAGTCGTAGGGGGTCATTTCGACCAACACCTTGTCACCAGCGAGAACCCGGATACGGTTCTTGCGCATGCGCCCGGCGGTATGAGCGATGATTTCGTGATCGTTCTCAAGCTTCACCCGAAAAGTCGCATTGGGCAAGAGTTCGACGACGATCCCTGGAAATTCCAGAATCTCTTCCTTGGTCATTGCAAGTCCGGCTTGAGGGAATTGAGAGTGGCGCGGAACCTAGCGGATAACGGCACAAAAAGAAACAGCGCCCGTGGAATTCATCCGCAGTTCTGCCCTGAGGAGAGAGGGGGAACGCGCGATTTGCCGTGACGAGGGGCAATTGCGTCGGATTTGCATTACTCGCCCCCCCGTCTGCCGTGCTAAGGCCTCGCCCGAGCCCAGCGCCAGTGTCGATCTCCTCTGCCGCGACGCACCCCAATATGACGGAAGACCGCCCGATGGCCGAAGACAATCTCTACGTCTTGAACCTCTCGTGCCCTGACCGCCCCGGCATCGTCGCCGCGGTCGCCACCACGCTTGCCAACGCCGGCTGCAACATCGTGGAGAGCCATCAGTTCGACGACGAAGAAACCGGCGAGTTCTTCATGCGTGTGCTGTTTCAGGCGCCCGCCGGCTTGACGGTCGACGACGTCGCGGCCTCGCTCGCTGGTCCGTCGAAGCATTTCGGTATGGCGTTGAAGGTGCGCGACACCCGCATCAAGTCGCGCCTGATCGTGCTGGTGTCGAAATTCGACCATTGCCTGCAGGACCTGATCTATCGTGCCCGCATGGGCTCGTTGCCGGTCGAGATCGCCGCCATCGTCTCCAACCACGAGATGAGCCGCAATACGGCCGAGCATTTCCAGATTCCCTACCACTACTGGCCGGTGACGCCGGAGACCAAGGCGAGCCAGGAGGCGCGGCTGTTCGATCTCGTCGACGAGTTGAAGGCCGATCTGGTCGTGCTCGCCCGCTACATGCAGGTCCTCTCCGACGAAGCCTCCAGGCGCCTCTCCGGCAACGCCATCAACATCCACCATTCCTTCTTGCCGGCCTTCAAGGGCGCCGCCCCTTACAGCCAGGCGCACAAGCGCGGCGTGAAGCTGATCGGCGCCACGGCACACTACGTCACGGCAGACCTCGACGAAGGCCCGATCATCGCCCAGGACGCCGAGCCGGTGACGCATGCCGATTCCGCCGAGGCGATGGTGGTCAAGGGCCGCGAGATCGAAGCCCGCGTCCTCTCCCGCGCGGTCAAAGCCCACGCCGAACACCGGGTGTTCATCAACGGGGTGAAAACGGTGGTGTTCTGAGGGTCGCCGTGCCCCTCGGTCGGAGCCGCTTGAACTCAACGGCGAGCTTGAAAACTCGACGATCATCAGAAAAAATACGCATCAGGCTAGACGGTCTGTCGCATTTGTCGGCAATGCTGAGCGGGAACCTCGATAGAAGCCCGCCGCGGAGGATCCGCCCATGCATGCCGCTCTCCTTGCCCTCAGTCCCCGCTACATCACGTGGACCGTGTCGGCGGTCGCGCTCGTCGTATTCCTCGCGCTGTCGACGTTGCACTGGATCTTTTTACTCGGCGTCGCAGCGGCGGCGCTCCTGACGTGGCTCGGCTATCACGACATCACGCAGACCCAGCACTCGATCCTGCGCAACTATCCGATCGCCGGCCATCTTCGCTTCCTTCTGGAAAATGTCCGCGCCGAGATCCGTCAGTATTTCCTCGAAAACGATATCGAGGGTACGCCGTTCAGCCGCAACAAGCGCGCCGTCGTCTACCAGCGCGCCAAGGGGCAACTCGACAAGCGGCCGTTCGGAACCCAGCTCGACGTCTACGCCGCGTCGTTCGAATGGCTCAATCACTCGATGACGCCCAAGCATCCGAACGGACACGACTTCCGCGTCACCATCGGCGGACCGGACTGCACCAAGCCCTACAATGCCTCGCTGTTCAACATCTCTGCGATGAGTTTCGGAGCGCTCAGCGCCAATGCCATCAGCGCGCTCAACCGCGGCGCCAGGCACGGCGGCTTCGCCCATGACACCGGCGAGGGTGGCCTCAGCCCGTACCACCGGGACGGCGGCGGCGACATCATCTGGGAGATCGGCAGCGGTTATTTCGGCTGTCGCGATTTGGACGGGCATTTCTCGCCCGAAGCCTTCGAGTCAACGGCCAAGCTCGATCAGGTGAAGATGGTCGAGATCAAGCTGTCGCAGGGCGCCAAGCCCGGGCATGGCGGCGTGTTGCCCGGGGCCAAAGTGAGCCAGGAAATCGCCGCGACCCGCGGTGTGTCGGTCGGGCTCGACTGCATCTCGCCCTCGGCCCATTCGGCCTTTTCCAGCCCGCGCGGACTCCTCGACTTCATCGCCGAACTCAGACGCTTGAGCGGCGGCAAGCCAGTCGGCTTCAAGCTCTGCGTCGGTCACCGCTGGGAATTTCTGGCGCTGTGCAAGGCGATGCTGGAAACCGGCATCACCCCCGACTTCATCGTCGTCGACGGCGCCGAGGGCGGCACCGGGGCGGCGCCGTTGGAATTCACCGATCACATCGGCATGCCGATGCGCGAGGGCCTGAATTTCGTCCACAATGCGCTCATCGGCTGCGGCCTGCGCGACCGCATCCGGCTCGGCGCTTCAGGCAAGATCGCCTCGGCCTTCGATATCGCCCGCGCCATGGCGCTCGGCGCCGACTGGTGCAATTCGGCGCGCGGCTTCATGTTCGCGCTCGGCTGCATCCAGTCGCTGAGCTGTCACACCGATCATTGCCCGACCGGCGTGGCGACGCAGGATCGTTTACGCCAGCGCGCGCTCGTCGTCACCGACAAGGCGGCGCGGGTGTCGATGTTCCACAACTCGACCTTGCGGGCGCTGGCCGAAGTGGTCGCCGCCGCCGGGCTCGACCATCCCAACCAGTTGCGGACGCGGCATCTGTCGCGGCGCATCAGCCAGCACGAGATCGTCAGCTACGACGTGCTCTATCCGACGCTGGAGCCGGGCGAGCTCCTACGCGGCACCGAGCGTCCGGATTTTGCCAAGGCCTGGGCGATGGCCGAGGCAGGCAGTTTCGCCGAAGTCGGGACATTGATGCCGGCAGCAACCCTGGTGCCTGCGGCGTAAAAGGGGATGGGCGGTGCGTGGCCAGCAACAACCGCGCATGACGTCGGCGCTCACTGGGACGCAGGCCCGATCATCGCCCAGGACGCCGAACCGGTGACGCATGCTGCTTCCGCCGAGGCGATGGTGGTCAAGGGCTGCGAAATCGAAGCCCGCGTCCTCTCCCGCGCGGTCAAAGCCCATGCCGAACACCGGGTGTTCATCAACGGGGTGAAGACGGTGGTGTTCTGAGGCGAACTCGTTGCGCATGCCGGCGACAGCTACCCAGCACATGACCGCGGAGCGATCTTGCGGGCAGTGGCAGCAATTTCGCATGAGACTTGCCCGGAGGAGGTAGACAGCGCGAACAACTCCGGCAGAATGATCGACACGATGGGCGCTGGTCCCGTCTATTTTGGGGAACGCCCGTTCAATGCGACGTTTTCTGCTCGCGATCTCCTTGTATGCTGGTATTGGCGGGTTTGGCAGTGTTTGTGGAGCCCCTTCGACGGCGGCCGATGAACCGAAAGCCGGTGCTCAGTTTCTGGCAATGATTGCTCAATTCTGCAGTGACGAAGGTGACGAGCTTTACCTTGAGCGCGACTTCAACGGGGCCATGTGGGGCTACACGGTGGCCATACGGCTGGATCCCCAATTGCTCGGTGCCTATGTCGGCAGGGGTAACATCTATTATGACAAGGGTGAGTTGGATCGCGCGCTCACTGAATACAACGCGGCGATCCGGATTAATCCGGACTCCGCCTACGCTCGCAATGGCCGGGGGAACACCCACCAAAGCAAGGGCAACTATGATCTGGCGATTCTTGACTACGACGCTGCAATTCACAGCAATCCAACCGCAGCCAACGCATTCAATGGCCGAGGCAATACGTACGACCTAAAAGGTGAATACGAGCGGGCGATTCAAGACTACGATCAATCAATCCGGCTCAACCCAAACTACGCACTTCCCTACTACGATCGTGCCAATACGATGGTGAGGCTGGGCAAGTTTGCGCGGGCGATCGAGGACTACGATCAGGCGATCAAACTCTATGATCGTCACGCCAGTCTGAACGCCAGGATCGGTAGGTCGTTCGCCTTTGAAAAATTGGGAGACTATGAGAAGGCCATTGCGGATATCGATGTTGCCCTGAAAATCGATCCCGGCGATCCCGTGGCGACGGCATCCAAGGCACGTCTGATGGCACTCACCTCTCGCTGAGGCCGTCTCGCACAAGCCCTGCCGCGTTTGGGCGCCGGAAGCGGCGAGTGTCCGCAGCGCTTCGCCTTTCCCACTTGCCGCACGTAGCGCACTACGCTACGCTCCAGTGGCGAGGCGCTGTATGATCCGCTCCTGGAAAACCCCTGTCGCCAAGGCCATCTTCGAGGGGCGCGATCCGGGCAAGGGATTTCCGCAGGAACTGGTTGCCGTCACGCGGCGCAAACTGGCCCGCATCAACGACGCCGGCCGAGTCGATGACCTGCGGGTCCCGCCGGGCAATCGGCTGCACCTCCTGTCGGGCGACCGCGTCGGACAGTGGGCGATCAGCATCAACGACCAATGGCGTATCTGTTTTTCCTGGCGCGAGGGCGATGCCCATGATGTCGAGCTCGTCGACTACCACTGAGGAGGGCGCTCATGTCGGCCTATGACTTCGACCAATTCGCCACTGCCCTCCCGCACCCCGGCGAACATCTGCGCGAGGAATTCTTGCCCGAGTACGGCCTTACCGCCGGCAGCTTAGCGAAGGCCATGGGATTGAAGGATCGCACCCGCATCGAACGGATCGTGCGCGAAAAGCAGCCGATCACGGCGGACACAGCGTTGCGGCTCGCCCGCGTCTTTGGCACGACGCCGGAATTCTGGATCAATCTGCAGACCTCGCACGACCTGTCGAAGGCGGCGATCGCCATGCGTGAGCAGTTACGCGCCATTTCCCCGATCGAAGCCGCGTGAGTCCCCCTCACATCCCCGCCTTCCACCCCAACCTTTCCTTGATCCGCCGCATCAGCCCGTCGCGGACGTGGCGGTAGGCCTCGAGGATCTGCTCGCGCGAGCCCGAGGCCAGCTGCGGGTCGGCGGTCGGCCAATATTCCACCTCCGTCGCCAGGGTACGCGACCGATCGAGCGCCTGATGGTGCGCTTCAGGGGCGAGGGTGACGACGAGGTCGAAGTTGTCGTCTTCCAAGTCGTCGAAGGTCTTCGGATGGTGCTTTGAGATGTCGAGCCCAATCTCTTCCAACACCTTCACGGCAAACGGGTCCAATTCGCCGCGCCGGACGCCGGCCGACTGCACATAGATCTGCTGCGGAAACAAGTAGCGGGCGAGCGCTTCCGCC
>JARLIT010000185.1 GCA_031291575.1 Ancalomicrobiaceae bacterium | reverse complement strand
TTCTGGATGAGGAAGGGCCGCGCGTTGCGGGCGGCAAGAAGCCCGGTGCGATCGTCGAAGATGCGCTTGTTGCGGCAATGCGCCGTATTCCAGACGGGATCGTTCGGCCGCTGCGGCTGCGAGTAGGCGAGATTGTGCACCGGCAGATAGCCGTTGCGATCAGCGGCGATGGCGAACACCAATCCCGGCGCGGACTTCAGCATCGCTTCCTGCACCGGCGGGAAGATCATTTCGAGCAGCTTCAGCGCCTTGTGGTCGAACTGCTTCGGGTCCGTGCCGGGGATCGGCATGTAGGTGGTCGAGAACAGATCGTCCGGCCTCAGTCGGCCGGCGGCGATGGCCGCCTCGAGGGCGTTGCCGATTGCCGCGGCACCCTCTACCGCCCGGGCGATCTCCGGCTTGGCGGCTTCGGCGAGACGGTCGACCCAACGGACGACGCCATCCGGAGCGCGGGTTTCGGCGAATGTCAGGTGCAGCCCGATGGCGCTCGCCCCGACCGCGACGACCTCACAGATGCCGATGCCGGAGAGGTCCAGGCGCAGACGTGCGCCGAGCGGCGGCCGTTCCGCCTCCGGACAATCGATGAGCAAACCGCCGAACGAGACGTCGGTGGTGCGCACGTCGATCGAGCGGCCGGCATGGGTGAGTTTTCCGGAGACGCGCACCGGCCAGCGATCGTGCCGCCGCCGTTCGCCCTCCGGGGTTTGCCTGAGCACCGTCATCAGTTGGCGCGTCATGTCGCTGACCGAGCCGTTCATGCGGCCGGAGGTCTCCTCGACGGTGCGGCTGAGGTTGCCCGCCTCGACGGTGGCGCGATGGATGGAGCCGGCCTTGGCCGCGACATTCTCAGCGAAACGCTCGGTCGACTGCGCCGAGGCCTGGATCTCGCCGGCGGCACGGCTCTGTTCGGAAACCGATGCCGCAACTTCCGAGAACACCGGTCGGATCTGGGCGACGATGTCGATGATGCGGCCGACGGCATCAACATTATGGGCAGCGGTCGATTTCAACAGTGCGATGGTGCGGCTGATGTCTTCGGTGGCGCGCTTGGTCTCGACCGACAGCGCCTTCACTTCGCTTGCCACGACGGAGAAGCCGCGCCCGGCTTCGCCGGCCCGAGCCGCTTCGATGGTGGCGTTGAGCGCCAGAAGGTTGGTCTGGCCAGCGATCTCGGAGATCAGTGTGACGATTGCCTGGATCTGAGTGATCGCGGATTTCAATTCCTCGATCGAATGGGCGGCTTCTGCGGCGACCGCTTCGGCTTCGCCGGCAAGCCTGGCCGACGTCTCCGTGCGCCGACTGATCTCGGAATTCGATTGCGCCAGGCCGTCGATCGTCTGGGCCAGCCGCCGAATGCCCTCGAGCGCCGTTCCCGTGTTCTGCACCAGTGTGTCGGTCTCCACACCGATGCCCGAAATGGCATGGCGGCTCAACTCGATCGACGAGCGCATCTCGCCGCCCTCACTCGACAGCCGAGCGGCAGCGCGGCGCAAGTCGGCATCGATCAGGTCGATCATGGCGACGATATAGGGGTCGTTCCGATGCGACGGCGGTTCGGCCGCTTCAACGGGCGCGGACACCTTAGCTTGATTGGCGTCGGTCGCCTCGATGGGGCGCCGGGCAAAGAACCTTGCAAGCATTTCCGACCCCACCGATAGCCATCACGTCCGAATATTAGAATTCGATGGTGCACAAACAGCGTTAATTATGACTTAATCCGGCGGCAGCGGCGGCCGGATTTGCAGGAATGGGTGTTCGCAGCGTCACTAGACGTCGGATTGACGCAGGCATCGAAGCTTCAACGCGATGCGGGGATGCGGCCGTTGTTGCCGTGGCGCCGCTAGCAGGCACCTGCAAGGCGGCCGAAACCTACAGGCTCTTGAGATATTCGATGATGGCCCAGCGATCGTCCTCGGAGAACTTGCCGAAGCCGTAGTCGTGGCCGGTGTTGGCATTGCCGTCGATCGGCTTGCCCGCAGCGTCGGCGGCCTCGAACAGGAAGCGATTTTCCGCCGTCGCAGCCGTGATGTAGCCGACCTTGACCGGGTCGAATTCACGCGAGCCGACGTAGAAGGACTTCGGCCTCTGCGCCTCCGGCAGGAGGAGATCGTAAAGCGTCGGCACCGAGCCGTCATGCAGATAGGGAGCGGTTGCCCAGATGCCGTTCAAGGGACGGGCTCGATAGCCGAGGATGCCGACGGTATCGCTGAGGCAGCGCTTCAACCGTTCGGCGCGATCGACGATGGGCGATGTGATGTGCGGGTCGGGCAGTTCGAGCGCCTTCAGTTCGAAGCTCGGCACCTGTTCGGCCCTGAACAGCGCCGTGCCCATGGCCGAATAGACTTCATGGCGTTTGGCCAGCAGTGCGCCGCCGACAGCGGTCGCCAGCATCGGTGCCAGGCTGTCGACCGCTTCCAGCCGTCGCAATTGCACCTGGGCGTAGCCGACGGGCAGCCCTTCGAGCGGACCGGAAGGAGCCGTGTCGGTATAGGCGTTGCAGGCCATCCACGGATCGGTGCCGACGCCGTTGCGGCCCTTCAACAGCCCCGTCCAGCGCGGGATCCGCGTCTTCAGATCGTCGCGGCTGGCGAGGAGCTGATGGCAAGTTTTGCAGTGCCTGTCGTAGAGCTCTGCACCGCGGTCGCGCTTCACCGGATCGATCGGCGGGAAGGCCGCGGGCCAGGCCGGCGGTTTCAACAGCTGCAACTGCCGCTCGAACACGGCGAGATTGGCGATGTCGAGGCTGGAGACGAAGCCGTCCAGCAGCGACAGCCCGGCGCGCTTCTGCAGCACCAGTTCGCCGAAGACGCCGATCACCTCGCCGGCATTGCGGCCGAGCGCGCCGACGTCGAAGCCTGAAATCGGCAGCTTGACGTTTTCGGCGACGCCGTCCCATTGCACCCAATCCTGCTGCGGCACGTTCCACAACTGGGGATAGCTCACCGGCGCATCGGCCGGGACTGGCGGGGCCTGCGTCCTCGAGACATAGATGAGCTTGTTGAAGATGTGCCCGAAGGCGTCGAGTCGGCCGGGACCGTAGGCGGTCGCGGTGGTGCTCATCTTGGCAAGATCGAGCTGCGTCGCCGTCAACTTGTCGAAGGCGGCGCCAAGCCGGTCCACCGCCGCAGGCTCCGCGTCGGAACCGAGCACGCGGGCGGCAAAGCGCCGCCATTTCACCGGATCTTTGCGCGTCGCCACGAGCGCTTCGTCGACTGCGTCCATGAAGCCCTGGAAGTCGGCCATGGTCGGGCCGCCTTCAATGCGCAACGTCTGCCCCTGGTAGCGGATCTCGTTCGAATGGCAGGCGGCGCAGTTCATGCCGACCCAGGGTTCGCGGCTGCCCTGCCCGTCCCTCCAACGCAGTTTCGTCGCCACGAACGCCGTGTCGTCGGCCGTATCGACGGCAAAACCGAGCGGCAGGTGCAGGCCGGTCGAGGTGTCGTGGGGCAAGTAGCCGAAGCGAGAGACGAAGGCGTCGTCGAGGATCGGCGTCGGGCCGTCGGCCTGTTCGAGTGCCTGCAGCCAGGAAAGCGGCATCAGTCGTGACCCCTGGCTCAGTTCGTACCAGTTCAGCCGCTGCTGCCGCGTCCAGTTCTGGTCGAGGCCGTAGTCGTCGGCGGCAGCCGGAGCGATGCCGCCCGCGAGGCAACCCGCCGCGAGCGCCCAGGCGCCGATCCGTCGTGTCCAGTGCCTCATTCCGCCCTCCACGCCGTGGCTCGTCCGACCGGGCGCCGGTCGCACGCCCCGATTGCCGGAGATTGCCCGCTCGAGCCTTTGGTGCCAAGGGGCCAATTTACAAACCCGGCCGATGGCGTCATGAACGGGACTGCCCGGCGAGCACCGGGTTCGAGGCGCCGTCGCGGCGCAGCAGCCATGGGACCAGCCCGATGCCGGCGCACGACGATGCCGACCTTCCTGCCCACGTGCGCAAGAAGCGCCTCGGCGCCAAGCCGCTGATCCACGAGACGGCAGTCGTCCGGCAGTCGACGTTTGGCAAGTTCTGCAAGATCGGTGCGCGCACCACGGTGATCGAGACGGTGTTCGGCGACTATTCCTATGCGGTCAACGACGCCGAGATCGTCTATGCCGATATTGGCAAGTTCGTCTCCATCGGGCCGCTGGCCGGCATCAATCCAGGCAACCATCCGATGGAACGGGTGAGCCAGTCGCATTTCACCTATCGCAGCTGGCAGTATTTTGAGGATGCTTCGGACGAGGCGGAGCTGTTCGACCGGCGCCGCGTCGCCCGCGTCGAGATCGGCCACGACGCCTGGATCGGGCGGGCGGCGATCGTGCTGCCGGGGCGCAAGATCGGCATCGGGTCGATCGTCGGAGCCGGTGCCGTCGTCACCAAGGACGTCGAGCCCTATATGATCGTCGCGGGCAACCCGGCCGTGGTTATGCGCCCGCGGTTTGCCGAACCAATCGCCGAACGGTTGCTGCGGCTCCAATGGTGGAATTGGGAGCACCGGCTCCTGCGCCGTGCGCTCGAGGATTTCCGGTCGCTTTCGGTCGAGGCGTTCCTGGAGATGTACGAAGGGACCGAGCCGCGCTGATCCCTCTATCCATCCTTCGTCGTGCCGGCGCTTTCCACTCTTCCGGTCGCCGCCGGTTGGACGTAAAAGCGCGTAACGCCAAAGCGAGGTCCAAGATGACGATCGGAACGCCTCCCCCCTTCGAACTCAGCCCCCT
>JARLIT010000184.1 GCA_031291575.1 Ancalomicrobiaceae bacterium | reverse complement strand
CTCCGACGGCACGCCGCTGACGTCGACCGATGTCAAATATTCGTTTGAACGGGCGCTGGCACCCGATTCCAAGAATGCGCAGAAGTGGATCTTCGCCCCAATTGCCGCGATCGAAACGCCAGACACCTTGACGGTCGCCATCAAGCTCAAACAGCCGGCGGCCAAGTTCCTGTTCGGTCTGGCGCAAGGCGATGCCGTCATCGTCAGCTCGAAGACGGCGGCGACCAACGCCACGGCTCCGGTCGGCACCGGTCCCTATCGTCTCGACAGATGGTCGCGCGGGGACCGGCTGACGCTTCTGGCCACCGGCGCCTGGTGGGGCGGCAAGCCGGCGATCAGACAGGCGACCTTCCGCTTCATTTCCGACGCCCAGGCGCAGGTCTCGGCGGTCGAGGCCGGCGACTGCGACGCCCTGCCGACGCTTGGCGCGGCGGAAGCGGTCGAGCAGCTGAAGGCCAATCCGCAGCTGAAGGTCACCATCGGGCGAACCGAGGGCAAGACCATCCTCGCCCTCAACAACGCCAGGAAGCCGCTCGACGATGTGCGGGTGCGTCGGGCGCTCTCCTATGCGATCGACCGGAGCCAAGTCATCCTTGGCGCGATGAATGGCACCGGCACGCCGATCGGCAGCCATTTCTCGCCGAACGACGCCGGCTACGTGGATCTCACCGGCGCCTACCCCTACGATCCCGCCAAGGCCAAGGCGCTGTTGGCAGAAGCCGGCTACGCCAGCGGCCTGCATCTGACGCTGAAGGTGCCGCCGCCGTCCTATGCCCGCCGCTCCTCCGAGATCATCGCCGCCATGCTGGCCGAGGTCGGCGTCAGCGTGACGATCGAAAACGTTGAATTCCCGCAGTGGCTCGACCGCGTATTCAAGTCGCGGGACTACGATTTGACGATCATCTCGCATACCGAACCGCTCGACATCGACATCTATGCCCGCCCAGGCTACTACTTCGGCTACATGAACCCAGCCTTCAACGCGCTGATCAAGACGATCGATGCGACGCTGGACGACGACAAGCGGCTGAACCTGCTGGGCGATGCGCAGCGAATTCTCGCCGACGACGCGGTCAACGTCTTCCTGTTCGTTCTGCCGAAGATCAGCGTGACGAAGACAGGTCTCAAGGGTCTGTGGGCCGATTGGCCGATCCCGGCGACGCCGCTGACCGATCTGAGCTGGAACTGACGCATTGGCCGGCTTTCTCGCCCGACGTTTTCTCGGCTTCGTGGCAACCTTGCTCGCCACCGCGATCATCGTGTTCGTGGCGCTGGAAATCCTGCCGGGCGATCCGGCCGCTGTCATGCTCGGCGTGACGGCGACGCCGGAGACGATCGCCGCGCTACGCACCGACCTCGGCCTCGATCAGCCGGCCGTCCTGCGCTTCTTCCTCTGGCTCAAAGGCTTGGCGACGGCCGATCTGGGTGAGAGCTACGCCTATCGCGTGCCGGTCGCCGGCCTGATCGGCGAACGGCTGGCCGTGACCTTGCCCCTGACGCTGATGGCGATGGGACTGTCGACGGCGATCGGCATTCCCATCGGCACCTATGCGGCGTCGAAGGCGGGAAAGCTGGCCGATCGCCTCGCCATGGGCCTCGCCGAACTGGTGCTGTCCATCCCGAACTTCTGGTTCGGCATCCTGTTCGTGCTGCTTTTCGCGGTGACACTCAACTGGCTGCCCGCTGGCGGCTTTCCCGGCTGGGAAGTCGGCTTCGGCCCGGCCTTCGCAGCGCTTCTGCTACCCGCCGTCGCGCTTGCTCTGCCGCAAGCCGCGATCATCGCCCGGCTGACCCGATCCTCTGTCCTCGAAGCGCTCGCCGAAGACTGGGTGCTGACGGCGCGCTCGAAGGGCCTGTCGCGGCGTGCGACACTGTATCGCCACGTGCTGAGGAACGCGCTCGTGCCCGTTGTCACCATCCTCGGCCTGCAGTTCTCCTACCTGATCGCCGGCACCATCCTGATCGAAAACGTGTTCTCGCTGCCGGGCCTCGGCCGGCTGATTTTCCAGGCGATCGGCCAGCACGACATCATCGTGGTGAAGGACCTGGTCGTGCTGTTCGCCGGCCTGGTGGTGGCGGTCAATTTCGCCGTCGATCTCCTCTACGGCATCATCGATCCGCGCCTGAAGCGCGAGCGCCGCCGATGACCAGCGCTGCCCGCCGCAATCCCGCCCTCATTCTCGGCCTCGTGCTCTCGGCCGTCATCATCGCGATCGCGCTGATTTCGCTCGTGTGGACGCCGCACGACCCGATGAAGATGGCGATCGTCGAGCGGCTGCGTCCGCCTGGAGGCAGCCACCCGCTCGGCACCGACCAGTTCGGCCGCGACGTGGCCTCGCTCCTGATGCGCGGCGCCGCCAATTCGCTCGTCATCGGCTTTATCGCGGTCGGTGCGGGGCTGGTCGCCGGCGTTGGCATCGGCACGCTCG
This sequence comes from Ancalomicrobiaceae bacterium, assembly GCA_031291575.1. GTDB lineage: Bacteria > Pseudomonadota > Alphaproteobacteria > Rhizobiales > Ancalomicrobiaceae > CAIYYN01. The sequence continues at coordinate 9,202 of JARLIT010000184.1, read as the reverse complement.
CCGCAGCGCGCGCCGGGACGATTGTCGACGACATCGTCATGCGGACCGTCGACTTCGCCTTCGCCTTCCCGGCGGTGTTGACCGCCATCATGCTGATTGAACTGATCGGACCGGGCACCGGCGATGCCATCCTTGCCATCGCCGTCTTCAACGTGCCGGTGTTCGCCCGGCTGTCGCGCGCCAGCGCCCTCTCCGTCTGGGCGACGGATTACGCCGCGGCAGCACGCGTCAGCGGCAAGTCGCGGCTGGAGATCACACTTCAGCACGTCATTCCGAATATCGCCGGGGTCATCGTCGTGCAAGCCAGCGTGCAGTTCGGCCTCGCGATCCTTGCCGAAGCCGGGCTGTCCTACCTCGGCGTCGGCACGCAGCCGCCCAATCCGAGCTGGGGCCGCATGCTCAACGACGCGCAGACGTTTCTGAAGGTACAGCCGCTCCTGGCTGTCTTCCCCGGCCTCGCCATCGCGCTGACCGTGTTAGCCTTCAATTCGCTCGGCGACGGCTTGAACCGGCTCGTCGACCCCAAGCAACGGGATGCCGGACGATGAGTGAGACGGCCTCCCCGCTCATCGCCGTCGACCGGCTCGCCGTCTCCTTCGGCGATCCCGCGCGGCCGCTGGCAGCGGTGCGCCAGGTGAGCTTCACGCTCGCTCCCGGCGGGACGCTCGGTATCGTCGGGGAATCCGGGTCGGGCAAGTCGATGACGGCGCGCGCTCTGATCGGTCTCCTGCCCGAAAGCGCCCGGGTCTCCGGCACGGTCGCCTTCGACGGCCGCGATCTCCTCGCCAATCGCGAACGCGACTGGGAGGCCGTGCGCGGCCGGCAGATCGGCATGGTGTTCCAGGAGCCGATGACGGCCCTGAACCCGGCCCATCGCATCGGCGACCAGATCGCCGAGGGCTTGATCCACCATCATCTTCTCGACCGTCGCGCCGCGCGCGCCGAAGCGCTGCGGCTGATCGAGCGGGTCGGCATCGCCCGCGGTCGCGAGCGCATCGATGCCTACCCGCACGAGCTCTCCGGCGGCCAGCGCCAACGCGTGATGATCGCCATGGCGCTCGCCTGCAAGCCGTCGCTCCTTATCGCCGACGAACCGACCTCGGCGCTCGACGTCACCATTCAGGCCCAGATCGTCGAACTGCTCTCCGAACTGAGGGCAGAATACGGGCTGGCATTGATCGTCATTTCGCACGATCTCGGCGTCATCGCCGACCTCACCGAGCGCACGCTGATCCTCTACGGTGGCCGCGTGATGGAGGAGGGCGGCACGTCCGCCCTGTTCCGCGCCCCCGCCCATCCCTACACGCGCGGTCTCCTCGCCGCGCGTCCCGGCCGCCACAAGGCCAAGGGCGAGCATCTCGATGCCATCCCCGGCAACGTGCCCGCCATCGCCGATTTTCCGCCCGGCTGCCCGTTCTTCGGCCGCTGCACCGACGGGACGGAGCGCTGCCGCCTGCAGGTGCCGCCACCCGTTGCCGTCGGCGACAGTCTCGCCCGCTGCTGGTTCCCGCAAGGCCAGGCCTCGGGAGGTCAGGCATGACCGCCCTCCTCGATGTCGCCGGCCTGACCCGACGCTTCCATCTGGCGCACGGCCTCATCGAACGACCCCGCATCCTGACCGCGCTCGACGACGTCAGCTTCACCCTCGCGCACGGCAGGAGCCTCGGCGTCGTCGGCGGCTCGGGCTCGGGCAAGACGACGCTCGCCCGACTGGTGATGGCGCTGGACAAGCCGGATGCCGGCACGGTGCGGCTCGACGGCGAGGATCTCAACGCTCTGGCCCCGGCCGAATTGCGCCGGCGCCGCCGCAAGTTCCAGATGGTGTTCCAGGATCCGCGCGGCTCGCTCGATCCGCGCATGCGGGTGGAACGAATCGTTGCCGAACCGCTCGACGTCGCCGAACCGGGGCTCGGGTCCGCCCGGCGCGAGCGCGTCGCCGCGGCGCTCGAAGCCGTCGGTCTCGACCGCTCGGCGCTGAGCCTCTATCCGCACCAGTTTTCCGGCGGCCAACGCCAACGCATCGCCATTGCCCGGGCGCTGGTCACCGCCCCGGCCCTCGTCGTCGCCGACGAGCCGGTCTCCGCCCTGGACGTCTCAGTGCAGGCGCAGGTGCTGAACCTGATGATGGACCTGCAGCGCGAGCGCGGCCTCGCCTATCTGTTCATCAGCCACGATCTCGCCGTGGTCGAGCATATCGCCGACGACGTGATCGTCATGCATCGCGGCCGCATCGTCGAGCAGGGACCGGCCGAGGCGCTGTTCCGCAATCCCGGCCACCCCTATACGCTGTCGCTGGTCGAGGCGATCAGCCCATTCGACCGCATGCCGGTCGACCACACGGTGTCGCCGAGCCCGGCGCTTCGGCCGCGCCCGTCGGCGCGCGAAATGCTGCCCTCGTCCGGCGGCTGTTCCTACGCCGGGTCCTGCCCGTTTGCGAGCGGGCACTGCCATCGCGAGACGCCGAGCCTGATCGCAACGGGCGAGGATCGTCGCGTCGCCTGCCTGAAGCCGCTGGCCTGATCTCCCGACCCCCAAGTCTCAAGCTTCGAACCGCCAGACAACCGTCTGCTTGACGTCGGCATCTTCCAGCGTCCGTGGCGTCGGCACGGCGTATTCGGCAAGCCGGATCAGCCTTTCTCGCGGCAGATAGGTGCGGCCGGGATCGCCAACCAGCACCAGAACCCCGGCCGTTGCCGCCCTCAGCGCCAATTCGGCAACGCGCTCCGACATCGGCTGCTCGAAGAAGACGTCGCCGAGACACAGCACATCGGCCTCCGGCAACGGCTCGACGAGAAAATCATGGTCGGAAATGGCGAATTCGACACCGTTGGCTTCGGCATTGAGCGCCATGGCGGCGCGGGCGAACGGATCAATCTCGCTCGCGAGCACTTGCGCCGCGCCGGTCCTGACCGCCGCGATCGCCTCGATGCCGCCGCCGCCGGCAAAGACGACGATGCGCTTGCCGCGGACGACGTCGGCATGATCGAGAATATAGCGCGCGATGGCCTGACCGCCGGCCCAGGCAAAGGCCCAATACGGCAGGGGAACGCCATGCTCGGCCAATTCCTCTTCCGTCTTCTGCCACAAGGGAACCGCTTCGTCGGCGAGCTGAACCACGATTTCCGGCACAAGCGCCAGGGGCTGCAGCCGCGTTTGCTCCAGGACGAAGCGACGCGCCGTTCCGGGCGCAGGCAGCCTCGCGCTCATACTCCGCCGAGGCCGAGGACGATCTGCCACTCTTCGTCGCTGACCGGCTGCACCGAAAGGCGCGAGTTCTTCACCAGGACCATCTCTTTCAGTCGCGGGTCCGCCTTGACCGCGGCCAGCGTTACCTTGCGTGCGAGCGGCTCGACAGCTTTGAGCGTCACCGCCCCATAGCGCCCGGTCGCATCGTTCGGGTCCGGCGCCCAGGTCTTGATGACCTCCACGATGCCGACGACCGCCTTGTCCTCGTTGGAGTGGTAGAAGAAGCCGCGCTCGCCGACCTGCATCGCCTTCATATTGAGATTGGCGGACGGATTCCGGACGCCGTCCCAATAGGTACCCGCCTCGCCGGCGGCCACCTGCGCATCCCACGACCACACCGACGGTTCGGATTTGTAGAGCCAGTGCGCCATTGCCGCTCCCTCAACCCTTCGGCACGCCGATCACCCAGCGCCAGGGACGGATTTCCGTCGTCTCGAACAGGCCGGCAACGGCGTAAGGGTCTTCCGCCAGCAGCGCCTTGGCGGCGTCCAGGCTCTCGACATCCAGAATGAGGAGAGAGCCGCGCGGCTCGCCCGTCGCCTCGTCGAGGTAGGGACCGGCGACCTTGATCTGCGCACCGTGCGCGGCGAGATAGGCGAGATGCGTCTCGCGGTTCGACAGGCGCAGGCCGAGCTGGCCGGGCTTGTCCCGGCCGATAAACATCACATGCATTCCCTATGGTCCTCACATCTCGCTGATTGCCAGCTCCCCCACACCGCCGAACATAGGCCATGGCGCATGACGAGGCGAGTCCCGGGCTCTTCGAATGTCCACCGCTGAGCCACGCTGCCGTCACGATGGGCAGCTATGCGACTTGCCTCCCGGATGTCGCGCCGAAATCTCGGTATCTTTCCCGACCCGACGGCCCACCGGGCCGCACAGACGATCGCTCTCCCGCCATGGCCCTCCTCAGCTGGTTCGAACGCCTCATTCAGCCGACCGCTACCGGCGCTCCCGGCGAGCCGCCGAAGGGCTTGGTGCGCTTCTACTGGTTCTTCACCGCCCAGGTTGTCTGGTTCATGGCAGCCCTCGTCGTCGCCGGCTTTGCGCTGGCCCTGTGCGATGCGGCCATTCCCGTCTTCATCGGCGAACTGGTGCAACTGATCGGCCGGCACGCTCCGGCTGATTTGATCGGGTCGGAATGGTCGACGCTTCTCTGGATGGCCGTCGTCATCCTGGTGCTGCGGCCTCTCGCCATCCTGGTGCAGAACCTCCTCAACCAGGTGCTACTGCCGGGCTTTACCAACCTGATCCGCTGGCAGTCGCATTGGCACGTCGCCCGCCAGACGCTCGCCTTCTTCCAGAACGACTTTGCCGGCCGCATCGCCAGCCGTGTGGTGGAGACCGGCAACGCGCTGAGGGGCTCGCTGGTCGCCCTCGTCTGGGTGGTCTGGTACATGATCGCGCTCGCCGGCCTGGCGGTGGCGATCTATGCCCGCGCCGACGTTCGCCTTCTCGTTCCGGCGGGCCTGTGGGCCGTCGGCTATGTCGCGCTGCTCGCCCACGTCATCCCGCGCATCCGCGCGACGGCGCGCGAAATCTCCTTTGCCCGTTCTGGCCTCGTCGGCCGCATTGTCGACAGCTACACCAATATCGCCACGGTGAAGCTGTTCGCCCGCGCCGAGAAGGAGGACGCCTTCGTGCGCGAGGCGGTCGACGATCACACGGGAAAGTTTCGCGCCCAGATGCGCCAGTTCACGCTTCTCGGCGTCGGCCTCAACCTCCTGTCCGGCTTCCTCCTCGTCGGTACCGGCGCGGTCGCGGTCGTTCTGTGGACGCGCGGCGTCGTCGGCATCGACGCCATCGCCACCGTGCTTCCCTTGGGACTGCAGTTGACCGGCGCTTCGGCCCGCGTCGCCTATGAAGTGACTGGCATTTCGGATCAGGTCGGCACCGTCACCGAGGGAATGGAGACAATCGCTCATCCGATCGGCCTGAAGGATGCCGCGACCGCCGTCCCGCTCGCCGTTGCCGAGGGCGCGGTTCGCTTCGACGACATTTCCTTCCACTACGGCCGCACGTCCGGCGTGATCGAGCATCTGTCGCTCGACATCCGGCCGGGGGAGAAGATCGGCCTCGTCGGCCGCTCCGGCGCCGGCAAGTCGACGCTGGTCAATCTTCTATTGCGCTTCTACGACCTGGAATCGGGCACGATTCGGATCGACGGTACCAACATCGCCTCGGTGACGCAGGAATCCTTGCGCGAAAACATCTCGATGGTGACGCAGGATACCTCGCTCTTACACCGCTCCATCCTCGACAACATCCGCTACGGCCGGCCGGAAGCGACATTCGAGGAGGTCAAGACGGCGGCGGAACTGGCGCACGCACACGACTTCATCCTGGAGCTGGAAGACTGGAAGGGCCGCCGCGGTTACGACGCCCATGTCGGCGAGCGCGGCGTGAAACTCTCCGGCGGCCAGCGTCAGCGCATCGCCATCGCCCGCGTCATCCTGAAGAACGCCCCGATCCTGATCCTCGACGAGGCAACGTCGGCGCTCGATTCGGAGGTCGAGGCGGCCATCCAGTCGAGCCTCGAAAGCCTGATGGCCGGCAAGACAGTGATCGCCATCGCCCACCGTCTTTCCACCATCGCCCGCATGGACCGGCTGGTGATCCTCGAACATGGCCGCATCATCGAGTCGGGCAGCCATGCCGACCTGCTCGCTCTCGACGGTCACTACGCCCAATTGTGGCGCCGCCAGTCCGGCGGCTTCCTCACCGACGACGAGGCGGAAGAGGCGGGGAAGAAGGCGGCCGAGTAAGAGCCTGATCGGATTCGATTGGGGGTGTCATCCTGGCGCAAGCCAGGATCCACTATCGGTTCCGCCCGGTAAGCGGTTGGGCACAAACCTCAAACGGGCCGGCGGTGTCGGCCGTCGTTCGCAGAGTGGATCCGGGGTTTGGCCGGGGTGACTCCCGGGGTAACTTCTGTGGGCCGCTTCACGCCTTCAGCAGCCACTCGTGTTCCTTGGCGTTGTTGAACTTCCAGGTGCGCTTCGGCCCGGCCATGACGTTCAAATAATAGAGGTCGTAGCCGTGGATGGTGGCGCAGGGGTGATAGCCCCTCGGTACCATGGTGACGTCGCCGTCTTCGACCACCATCGCTTCGTCGAGCGAGCGGTCGTCGGTATAGACCCGCTGGAAGGCATAGCCCTGCGGCGGGTTCAAGCGGTGATAGTAGGTCTCTTCGAGCAGCGATTCCGCCGGCAGATTGTCTTCGTCGTGCTTGTGCGGCGGATAGCTGGAGGTGTGGCCGCCCGGCGTGATCACTTCGACGACGAGGAGTCCGTCAGCCGGCTCCCACTCGGGCAGGATGTTGGTGACGTGGCGCACGTTGGTGCCGCGTCCGCGCGTCTCCTGGTGCAACTGATCGGGAGAAATGACGCGCGCCGGTCGCGCGCCGGCGACGCCCGGCGCCGAGCAAACAGCGAGCGTCAGGTCGGTCGTGGCCGTCGCCTGCCAGCGGCTGCCGGCCGGCACATAGACCGACCACGGCTTGCCCTCGAACGGCGAGGTCCGTTCGCCGATGACACCGGTTGCGAGCCCGTCCGCGGTTACCTCGGCCTTGCCGGCGACGAGAACGAGGCAGACCTCGCGTGTCCCCGTCTCGGCACCGATCGTCTCGCCCGGCGCTAATTGCTCCAGGCGAAAGCCGACGTAGCTCCAGCCAGCAGAGGCCGGAGTGATGTCGATGCGTTTGCCGTTCGGCTTCACCAACAGCTTGGACATCGCTTAAGTCTCCTCGTTGTTGCGACGCTCACCGCGCCGACCGGCCTCGTACTGTGGCAGTGCCCGAATTGTCACATGCTTCCATGTGACTGCATCGCGCTCTAGCCCTTGGGAAAGCCCTGCGTCTCGATCGTGTAGCCGGCCGCCGTCATGACCCGCTTCAGCTCCTTGTAGCCGACTTCGGCCATCTTCTTCGGCGGATTGAGCTTCGGATCCTGCTCCGCCTCGACCACGAACCAGCCCTCGTAGCCATAGTCGGCGAAGCGCTGCACGATGGCACCGAAATCGAGCGACCCGTCGCCCGGCACGGTGAATGCGCCGAGCGCCACGGCATCGAGGAACGATTGCTTCGTCCAGTCGAGCCCGTCGAGCACCTTCCGCCTGACGTCCTTGACGTGGACGTGACTGATGCGGGCGTGGTGGGCGTCGATGACGCGCAGCACGTCGCCGCCGGCGAATGCCAGATGGCCAGCGTCGAGCAGAAGCGGAATGCCGGCGCCGGAATGGCGCATGAAGGCATCGAGTTCCGGCTCGGTCTGGACCACCGCGCCCATGTGATGATGATAGCTGAGCGGCATGCCCTGATCGGCGCACCATTCGCCGAAGGCTGTGACCTTCGCCGCATAGGCCTTCATCTCGTCATCGCCGAGCTTCGCCTTGGTGGCGAGCGGCCGCGAGCGATCGCCCTGGATCGACCGGCCGACCTCGCCATAGACGATGCAGGGAGCGTTGACCGCCTTGAACAGCTCGATCATCGGCCGGATGCGGTCCTTGTTGGCCGCCAGCTCCTCCTCGACCAGCGTGCCGGAGAACCAGCCGCCGCATAGGGTCACGTCAGCAGCCCTGAGGATCGGCAACATGACGGCAGGGTCGGATGGAAAGCGCCGGCCCATTTCCATGCCGGTGAAGCCGGCAGAGCGCGACTGCCTGAGGCATTCCTCCAGAGACACATCGTCGCTCAGTTCGGCCAGGTCGTCGTTCCACCACGCGATGGGGGACATTCCCAGTTTGGCTTTCACGTCTTCTCTCCCGATTTATTCTGGCAGGCTGCGCCCGGTCGTACGCCCGCTCAGGCACCCTGCCGCAACTTCAGGGCCGCTTCGTAGGCCTCGCGCGCCGCATTGACTTCCGGCCTTGCCGACACTTCCGGCACGGCGACTTCCCACCAGTGGCCGCCGTCTTCAGTCGTGATCAGCGGATCGGTGTCGACGACGAGCACGGTGGTGCGGGTGTTCGACTTCGACGCCTCAAGCGCCGTCTCGAGATCCGCAATCGAGGCGACCTTCACGGAAATCGCCCCGAGAGCCGCCGCATGCGCCGCAAAATCGATGTCGGGCAGCGTCTCGTGGCGCGTGTCGGCGAGGAGATTGTTGAAGTTGGCGCCGCCGGTCGCCATCTGCAGCCGGTTGATGCAGCCGAAGCCACGGTTGTCCAGGACAACGATGGTCAGTTTCTTCCCGAGCATCACCGAGGTGGCGATCTCGGAATTGGCCATCAGGTACGAGCCGTCGCCGAGCATGACGATCACGTCGTCGTTCGGCTTCGCCATCTTGACGCCGAGACCGGCGGCGATCTCGTAGCCCATGCAGGAATAGCCGTATTCGAGGTGGTAGGAGCCGGGCTTGCCGGACTTCCACAGCTTGTGCAGCTCACCCGGCAGACCGCCGGAGGCGCACACCACTGTCGCCCTGTCGGTCATCACCCGCTCGACCGCCCCGATCACTTCCGCATCGGCAGGCAGCTCGCGGTTGGTGGCGGCCGTCGCCGCCTCGACCGAGCGCCGCCACTCTGCGAGCGCCGACTTCGTTTTCGCCTTCCAAGCCTCCGGAGCCTGCCAGCCGCCGAGGTCGGCGGAAAGTTCAGCGAGACCGGCGAGCGCGTCGGCAACCAGCGGCTCGGCACGATGCTTGGCGGCGTCGAACACCTGGGTGTTGAGGCCGACGATGCGGCGGTTCGGGTTCTTGAACAGGCCCCACGACCCGGTGGTGAAATCCTGCAGCCGCGAGCCGACGGCGAGGATCACGTCTGCCTCCTCGGCCAGCACATTCGCGGCCGAAGCCCCCGTCACGCCGATGGACCCGACGTTCTGATCGTGGCCGTAGGCGAGACTCGACTTGCCGGCCTGCGTTTCCGAGACCGGAATGGCATGGCGTTCGGCAAAAGCCGCCAGCGCCGCCGCCGCGCCCGAATAGAGCACGCCGCCGCCGGCGATGATCAGCGGCTT
>JARLIT010000183.1 GCA_031291575.1 Ancalomicrobiaceae bacterium | reverse complement strand
CTCGACCAACCGCATTCCCTATCTCCTCACCAACCGTGTCGACCTGGTGATCTCGCTGTTCTCGATCACGCCGGAACGGGCGCTGCAGGTGTGGTTTTCCGATCCCTACGCTGCAGTGGGGACGATCATAACGGCCCGCAAAGACAGGGCGATCAAGTCCTTCGACGACCTGAAGGGGCTGAAGGTCGGCGTGCCGCGCGGCACCATCCCGGATATCCTATTGACCAAGAAGGCGCTCCCCGATGTGCAGATCCTGCGCTTCGACGATGAGGCGACGTCGATCCAGGCCCTCGTCTCCGGTCAGGTCGAGGCGCTCGGTAGCAGCACCACCGCGCTGACCTTGCTCAATCGCGGCAAGGCCGACAAGGACTTCGAATCGAAGCTGACGCTGGTGGAGAACCATTTCGGCATCGGCATGCGGCGCGGTCAGGAAGACCTGCGGCAGTGGGTCAATACCTTCATCTATACCATCAAGACCAACGGCGAACTCGACGCGGTCGCACGCAAATGGACGGGCGAAGGGCTGCGGACGCTGCCGACATTCTGATCCGGAACAGGATCCGCAGGGAGCGAGGTGCCAGCCATATCTGCCGGGCATTTCCGACCGAACCCCCGTCTATCTGCTCTCCAGCATTGTTTTGATGTCCGGAATCGCGCCAGACGGGCACCCGGTTCCTGCGAGGTAACCGAGATCAGCAATTGTCCGTAAGGGAGTTGACTGATGTCACAGTTACCGGTAACATCAGTTGTCAACTCGGAGGCGGAAACACCGCACACAACCGAGACGTCGAAGGGAGGATACCATGATCAAGACACTCTTGGCGGCCGCGATGGCCGCGCTCATGGCGGGCTCGGCTGCCGAAGCCGCAACCAGATTGAGGGTCGGTCTGGTGCAGATCGACCTATCCAACCCATTCCATCTCGGCGAGGTCGATGGTGCGAAGGAAGCGGCGCGCCGCATCGGCTTCGACCTGACCGTGACCAGTGGGGAAGGCGACGTCACCAAGCAGATCCAGGCGATGGAAAACCTGATCAACGACAAGGTCGACGTCATTTCCATCAACTTCATCGATGCCGCGGCGTTCGGTCCCACCATGACGAAGGCGGCCGCGGCCGGCATTCCGGTCGTCTGCCTGCATTCCAAGATCGCCGGTTGTGCTGCCACGCTTGGCTTCGACGAGCGCTATACCGGCCGGATCGTCGGTGAATACGCCATTAAGCTGTTGAAAGCCCGCTACAAGGGCGAGGTGAAGGGCGAAGTCGCCAATCTGCAGGGCCTCCTCGGCCAGGGCCTCAATACCGATCGGTCCGGCGGCTTCACCGACGTCATGGCGCAATATCCGGGCGTCAAGGTCGATGCGCTGGAGCCGACCAGTTGGGATCCCACCAAGGCGGTCTCGATCACTGAAAACTGGATGACCGCCTACCCGCACCTCGATCTGATCTACGGCAACAGCGACAGCCTGACCGTTCCGGCCGCCGGCGCCATCGAACGGGCCGGCAAGAAGGACCAGGTCATCCTCGTGTCGGTCGACGGCACCGAGCCGGGTCTGAAGGCAGTCAAGGACGGGACGATGAAGAGCACCGTTCTGCTGGCGCCGCAGTATTCGGGCTTCTGGAAGGCCTATTTTCCCTATCTTGTCGCCGCCAAGAAGGAAGCCGGCAAAGATCTGTTGATCAAGGGCGTGCTGGTGACGGCGGACAATGTCGATGCCGCGCTGAAACTCGCGGCCGACCAGGTCAACAACATGCAGAAATTCCCGTTCGAAAAGCCGCTGGCCGACATCGTCGCTGGTTACTGAGCCGCCGTTCGCGTGCGTGCGCCGGCTTCATGGCGCACGTGGCCTTTCCTTTTGCGAGGACTGCAATGACGATCGACACTCGGACCGACGGAGTCGCCGCCCCCCTGCTTCAGCTCACCGGGCTCAGCAAGCGGTTTCCCGGCGTGGTGGCACTCGATGACGTCTCACTCGCGGTGCAGGCTGGCGAAGTCCATGCACTGGTCGGCCAGAACGGCGCGGGCAAATCGACGCTCATCAACATCCTGTCCGGCATGCTGAGCGCGGATGCCGGCACGATCCACATTGCCGGCGTCCGCGCCAATATCCGCGATCCCCGCCATGCCCTGTCGCTCGGCATCGCCACCGTCTACCAGGAGCTCAGCCTGCTGCCCAATCTGACGGTGGCGCAGAATCTTGCTCTCGGACGCGAGCCGAGCCGCGGCGGCCTGCTCGACGTCGGCGCCATGCATGCTCGCGCCGAGAATGCCCTCGGCCGGCTTGGGCTCGATATCGCGCCTGATGCCCGCGTCAGCCGGCTGTCGCTCGCCGAGCGGCAGATGGTCGAGATCGCCAAAGCACTGGCCTTCAATCCGAAGATCCTCATTCTCGACGAGCCGACCGCGCCGCTCGGGCAGCGTGAATCGCAGCAGCTGTTCGCCGCCATCGCCCGGCTGAAGGCCGAGGGCGTCGCGCTCCTCTATGTATCGCACCGCTTTGCCGAAGTGCTGGCTCTCGGCGACGTCGCCACCGTGCTGCGCAACGGCCGCAAGGTGGTGACGACGCGCCTCGACGGCTGGTCGGAAGCCCGGCTCACCGATGCGATGATCGGCGCCCAGACGGAACGCTACGTCGCCTCGGTGCGCCAGGGGCGGGATATCGCGCTCAGCGCCGTCGATCTGAGGCTGACCGACCGCGTGCGCGGCGTCTCCTTCGATGTCAGGCGCGGCGAGATCGTCGCCTTGACCGGCCTTCTCGGCGGCGGGCAGTCGGAGATCGCCCGGATCCTCGGCGGCGACATCCGTGCCGATGGCGGCGCGATCCTGCGGGACGGCCGGGCCATCCGGCTGACCAGCCCGAGCGATGCGACCGGCGCCGGCATCGCGCTCCTCACCGAGGAACGCAAAGCCGAAAGCATTCTGCCGAACAGGCCGTTGCGCGAGAATATCGCGCTGGCGTCGCTCGCCGACCGGCGTGGTCCGGGCGGCTTGGTGGACGCGGTCGCGGAACGCGACGTGGTCGGCCGCGTCGTCAGCGACTACGGCGTCGTCGCCGCTTCGCTCGACGTGCCGATCCGCACCCTGTCCGGCGGCAACCAGCAGAAGGCGTTGATCGCCCGCTGGGATCTGGCCGACGCCGACGTGTTCATCCTGATCGAGCCGACGCGGGGCGTCGACGTCGGAGCGCGCGCCGACATCTATCGCCGCCTCGACGCACTCGCTCATGCCGGCAAGGCCATTCTCGTCGTCTCCAGCGACCTGCCCGAAGTGTTGACGCTGGTCGATCGCATCCTGGTGGTGCGTGAAGGGCGCATCGTCGCCGAAACGAAGCCAGCCGCGGTCAGCGAGGACCGTCTCAATCTCCTCATCCAGGGCGCCGAGGCCGCATGATGGCGATGCTGCTCAGCCGACCGTCCGACCGCAACCGGCCAGGATTCGGCATCGGGGTGCTTGCGCGCCATCCGATGCTCTTCGCTGCGATCGTGCTGGCGATCCTGTTTGTCGCCACCGCGCCGGTGTTCGGCAGCCCGGCCAATCTGGCCAACATCCTGCGCCAATCGGCCTCCATCCTCGTCCTCGGACTGGCCATGGCGCTGGTGGTGCTGATCGGCGGGATCGACCTGTCGGTCGGTTCGGTGGTGCTGGCGTCGGCCACGATCGCCGGCATTGTGCTGACCGAGGGGTTCGATCCGGCCTTCGCGGTGCTTGCCGCCGTCGGTGTCGGCTGTGTGGTCGGCGCCTTCAATGCAGCGATGATCGAAGGCCTCGGCATCAGCCCGGTGATCGTCACCCTCGGTACGATGATCGCCGTGCGCGGCTTCAGCCTGGTGGCACTCGGCTGGTATCATTCCTGGGTCGAAATCAAGGGCCCAGTGTTCTCCGATCTGGCCAGAGGAACCCTCGCCGGCATTCCGCTCGACGCGATCGTTGCCTTCGGCCTGACGGTGCTCGTGTGGTTCGTCCTGACGCGCACGACGCTCGGACGCGCCTGGCACGCGACGGGCGATGCGCCTGTGGCAGCGCGGCTGGCGGGTCTGCGGGTGCGCTGGCTGCGCGCCGGCGCCTACATCGGATGCGGCATGCTGGCCGGAGCCGCGGGCGTGCTGGTTGCCGCACGCACCGGCCTGATCAGCCCGTCGATCGGCCAGGGCCTGGAGTTCTTCGCCATTGCTGTCGTGGCGCTCGGGGCGGGCGGATTGCCTGCCGGGCGGCTGCGCATATCGCAACTGGTGGTCGGCACGCTGATCCTGATGATGGTGTTCAACTACATGACCATCCGCGGCGTTCCGGGGACCTGGCAGACGACCGTGACCGGCCTGCTGCTCCTCGGCGCCATGGTGGCCGGACGAATGCTCGAGCGCGGGACCACCTCCGACGTGGCCAATGGCGTGGCCCATGGCGATGCCGACGCCGACCTGTCGCCGACCGGACGCCGGATGGTGCAGGGCGTGCTTGCCGGCGCCACGCTGCTCCTCGTCGTTCTCTTCGCCATCATCAATCCGCGCTTCGCCACTTGGCCGAATGTTGTCGCCCTCGTCGAGCAGAACGCGGTTCTGGCAATCGTCTCCGTCGGCGCGATGATCGGCATTGTGTCGCGTTCGATCGACGTCGCGCCCGGCTCGGTGATCGCGCTCGGCACAGTGGCTGCAGCGCTCGCCGTCCGCCATGGCGTGCCCATGCCGCTGGCACTGGTGATCGGCATCGTTGCCTGCCTGGCCGTCTACGGCTTCAACGGCATTATCGTCGGCCGGCTGCGCCTCGACCCGCTGATCGTCACGTTGGCAGCCTGGATCTGGGCGCGCGGGCTGGCTGTTTCGCTGACCAACGCCAGTACCATTCCGTTCGATCCGGGTTTCGTCAGCCTCGTCAACACACCGATCGCCTTCGGCTTCACTGTATCAGCACCGTTGATCGTCGTTGCCTTCATCGCCGGTTGGATGATCCTGCGGCGGACCGCGCTCGGAGTGCGCATCTACGCCATCGGCGGCGATCCGCGCATGGTGCGGCAGGCGGGCATCGACGAGGGCCGTCTGCGGCTGACCATCCTGGCGGTGATGGGGCTGTTCACCGCCACTGGCATGCTGGTGATGCTCGGCAGGCTCGGTGCGGCGGCCCCGACGGCCGGTTTCGGTCTCGAACTCGATGCCATTGTCGCGGTCATCCTCGGTGGGGCATCGTTCCAAGGCGGCAGCGGGCGGCTCAGGGACACGGCCGTCGGCGTTGTGTTCCTCGCCATCCTCAACAATGGCCTGTCCGGCCTGCAGATGGGCGATGCGCAGTTCTTCCTGATCAAGGGCACGATCATTCTGGCCGCGCTGCCGCTGCGCGCTCTGGCACGGGTCTCGGTCGTACGGCGGGGGCGGACATGAGCGAGTGGCCGGCCATCGATTTCGGCCATACGGCGTTTGAATCGGCATTCGGCCGTGGCGATGTTTATGCCGTCGCGCCCGACCCAACGCGTATGGGCAAGCGACCGCTCGATATCGCCATCGCCGGCGCCGGCGGCGTCGCCCAGGCCAAATGGATCCCCGCCATCCGGCACCTGCAGATGCTCGGCGAGCCGGTAAGGCTTGCCGCCGTGACCGATCCTCGCCCCGACGCCGTCGACAAGGCCGCCCGGCTCGGCGGCGCCAAGGCCTTCGCCGACGTGTCGATGCTGCTGGCGGCGCAGCGGCCCGATCTTCTCATCGTGACGACGGCGGATGCGGCGCACGCCCCGGTCGCGACAGCGGCGCTGCAGTCTGGCGTCGCCTGTCTCATCGAGAAGCCGCTGTCGCGCGACTATCGCGAGGCTCAGGCGCTCGTCCGTCTGGCCGATGAGGCGTCCGTGCTGCTGGCCGCGGTGGCCAACAAGCGCTTTTCGCCGCCCTACGCGATGGCCAAGGCGCTGATCGAGCGCGGGGCATTGAAAGCGGCCCCGACGGTGTTTTCCGGCAAGTTCACGCTCGGCTACCCCTATGTCGATCTTCTCGAAGGCGGCACCGTGCACCTGCTCGATCTGGCACGCTGGTTGATGGGGGACGTCGTCCGGCTGCACGCGCGCGGCATCGCACGCGACGAGGGCGGCGTCCTCAGCGCCGTGGTGTCGCTCGCCTTTGCGTCCGGAGCCATCGGCACGCTGGTCACCAGCGCCGCAGCGCTGAGCTTCAAGCCGTGGGAGCGGGTCGAGATCATCGGGCACCACGCCTTTCTCGTCGTCGACGATCAGTTCGAAACCACGCTGTTCGACGAAGAGACCGGACCGGCCAAGAGCTGGCGCCCGGCCATCCCCAACACGTTGATGTTCGACGAGGCGTTTGGTGGCTACGTCGGCCTTCTCGACAACGTGCTCGACGCGGTGCGCGGGATTACGCCTCTTGCCGCGACCGCCAAGGATGGCGCGGCGGCCATCGGATTGATCGAGGCCATCCGCCGTTCTCTCGCCGAAGCGCGGGACATCGACATTGTTGCTGAAGGACTGTCGCCGTGAAAATCAAGACGCTCGAGACGCTCCTGGCGAACGCCGGTCAGCGAAACTACCTCTTCGTCCGCCTGACCACCGACACCGGCCTCACCGGCATCGGCGAGGCAACGCTCGAATGGCAGGAGCGGGCCGTCGAGGTGCTCCTCAACGAGTGGGTTGCTTCGCGCATCATCGGCAAGGACCCGTTCGACATCGAAAAAGTCGTTGGCGACATGATCCGTGACCAATACCAGGGCGGATCGACGGTGATGACAGCGATTTCGAGCGTCGAAATCGCCATGTGGGACATCATCGGCAAGGCGACCGCACAGCCGGTCTATCGCCTCATTGGCGGCCGCGCCAAAGAGGACCTCTTGGCCTATGCCAACGGCTGGTATGGCGGCTGCGAGGCACCGGCGGACTACGCAACGAACGCCGATGCGGTGGTGGCGCGCGGCTATCGCGCACTGAAGTTCGACCCCTTCGCCACCGCCTGGAAGCAGCTCGGCCGCGATGAAGAGGATCACGCCGTCGCCGTCGTCGAGGCTGTGGCCAAAGCGGTCGGCAGAAACGTCGGGCTGATGATCGAAATCCACGGACGCCTCGGTGCCGGTGATGCTGTGCGCTTTAT
>JARLIT010000182.1 GCA_031291575.1 Ancalomicrobiaceae bacterium | reverse complement strand
GGCCGATTCGGCGGCAAGGCCGGAATCGACGCCTTCACCGAACTGAGGTGGATCACCATCGAGACCAAACCGGGTCGCTATCGTTCTGATCGAAGGCGGCAAAGCGGCCGGATCGATCGGAGTTTACCAATGTACTCAATAAAGTAGGAATGCGTTTCTGCCAAATTTGGCAAATCCTGCCGATGCCACTATATTCAGGACGCGTCTAACGTAGGAAAGACGATGACAATGCAGCACCTCCAAGACCGGCCCACACGCTGGGTCCAAGTGGATGCTGGCATATGGTCGAAACCGGCCCGGTCCGGCCGCGTCGAAATCTGTTTTGCCACCGACGTCGATGGATCTCACATCTACGATGTTGTTGCGTATGACGATTCCGACCGTCCGGCCGAGGCGTTGAGCCCGGCTGTAGCGTTCCGGGACTTCAATTCGGCCCAGCGTGCAGGCGACGATCTGGCGGAAAAACACATTTCCGCCCGCCGTCTGAACTGACGCCAGATCCACGTTCGACAATCTGCCGGCGCGCGGCTGCCCTGACACGGCCGCGCGCCGGTGTCGTTTCATAGTGGGTTTTTCGCCCCACCCGGGCGGCACTGCGGCCATAAAGCCGACAGGAGACGGCAGCTGGCCGGTCAACAGTCCGTGATAGGCGCAATCCCAGGGTAGCGCCGACCGGGTTCGGTCGGCAAAAGGGCGGGACCCCAGCGGAAGTCGCCGCATGCCGTCCCCACCCGAACCGCTTTCCGCCGACAGCACCTCTCCGCCTGCCGCCACCCGGCGCACAGGGCTGACGACGATCTTTCTCGCCTTCTCCAAGATCGGGCTCACCGCCTTTGGCGGCGGCATGAGCGGCTGGATGATGCGCGACTTCGTCAGAGAGCGGCGCTGGATCGACGAGGCAGACTTCCTCAACGGCCTCGCCCTGTCGCAATCGTTTCCCGGCACCAACGTCGTCAACCTGGCGATCTGGATCGGCAATCGCCTGCGGGGCGGGGCCGGGGCCACCGCCGCCGTCGCCGGACTGCTCGGCCCCTCGCTCTTCGCCGCCGTGGCGATCCTCGCCGTCTTCGACCTGTTGACGCATCTGAAGGCGACGCATCAGGTGCTCGCTGGGGTCGGTGCGGCAGCGATCGGCCTTTCACTCGAGATGGCGCTCAAGGCGGCGCGGCGATCGGCCACATCGGCGTTTTCCATCGCGGTGATCGCTGCAGTCTTCGCCGCCGTCTGCCTGTTCCGCCTGCCGCTGCCGCTGGTTGTCGCCGTCGCCGCACCGATCAGCATCGTGGTTGCCTATCGGCGCAAGCGCGAGGGCTGACGATGGACGTGCAGACCTTCCTCCGCCTCCTCGCCGTCTTCGTGCCCCTGTCGCTCCTCTCCGTCGGAGGCGGCCAGGCCGTCGTCGCCGATATCCACCGCCAGGTCGTCGCTGGTCTCGGCTGGATGACGGATGGCCAGTTCGTCGACCTCTTCGCCGTGTCGCGCATGGCGCCTGGACCGGGATCGCTGCTGGCCTCGCTGGTCGGCTGGCGGGTGTCGGGCTGGTCGGGCGCTGTCATCGCCAGCCTCGCCTTCTTCGGCCCGTCAAGCCTTGTGTTCTTCGCGCTCGCCCACTTCTGGACCGTTCACCCGCGCTCGCGGCTGATGCAGGCGGTCGAGGAGGGCCTCGCCCCGGTATCGGCCGGGCTGATGCTCGCCACGATCTTCGTGCTGCTCGCCTCTGCCGACGGCGGCATCCTCGCCTGGGCCGTAGCGCTCGTATCGACCTTGGCGCTCGTCACCAATCGGGCCGGGCCTTTTGCGCTGCTCGGCCTCGGCGCTGCGGTGTTCCTCGTCCTTGGCTGACGCGACGGAACGGTCGCGCCGATTTCAGACGAGACCGCACACATCATCCCGAGCGAAATCCCTGTCATCCGATCGATGATCTGGAGCGCTGAACCTGCGCCGCCCATCGTCCCGGCGGCAGCCACATCAATCGCTTGAAGACGCGGTTGAAATGACTTTGGTCGGAAAACCCTGCGACCGCCGCGGCGACCGCCAGCGGCATCCCGGCGAGAACGAGGGTCCGCGCCTGTCTGAGGCGGATCGCTTGGTCAGCGTCGTGCGGGCTGAGGCCGGTTTGGCGCAGATAGAGCCGCTGCAGATGCCAGGGCGAGAGCCCCGCCGTCGCGGCAAGTTGCTCAAGTGTCGGCCGCGCGACATCAGTCGCGGCGAGACGTTGGCGGACCGAGCGGACGGCTCTCGGCTCGGGACCGTGCGCGCCGATATATCCAAGTGTTGCCCCAGCGAGAGCGACGAGATCGCGGCAGGCACGCCGACCGTCTGCCGGCAATTCATCGAAGGCCGCGCCGAAGGCGACAGCCCAACGCGGGTGGACGATCAAGCCAGACCGGGGGCACGCCTTGCCGGCCGGCGGCGGCACGGACAGAGCGCGGTGATCCGCCATGCCGTCCAGCACCACGCGATGGGCGGTCTCGGGTGCGATGACGAAACCCTGCCCCGCGGTCACCTTGACGGTCGCATCGCGGAAGGCGATGCGACACCACCCGCTGTCGACGATTCCGAGCACCAACCGCGCATGATCGTGCCATGGAGTCGACTCGACAACTCCATGGGTTTCAACGGCATCGACGCCGTAAGAAGACCTGTGACGAACGGTGGGTGGCATCGGCAAATCAGGCTGACGCAGGGGTAAAGGTGGCAAGCAGCATCATACCATCTTCCCCGGCGACGACCGAGTGTTCCTTGCCTTCGCCGATGACGACGAGACTTCCCGGCTCGTAGAGGCGCTCGGCCCCTTCCAACATCAGCCGCCCCCGGCCGGCGAGGACGAGATGCTGTTCGGTCTGCCGGTCGTGGCGGTGCGGCTCCATGCGGGCGTGTGGCGCCAGCGACACGAGGAGCGTCATCAACGCCCCGTCGCTGTCGGCCGGAGCAACGAGTCGGGCGAGGCGCACGCCTGCAAAGGTCGGATGCGGCACCCAGTCGGGGCGCATTTCGGCCGGCCGGTCGGCCCCGGCCAGACGGTCAATCAGCGGTGAAACGAACATGATCTGTCTCCTCTCGATCGCGCGAACGAGATAAGGCAGTGCCGGATCCGACTATTGGACGATCTTGCGGACGTTTCACCTCAGCCGCCGACCGGCCTCGTCGAAGAGAAACACGCCGGCAGCGTCAAAGGCCAGCCGCACCTTCTCACCGGTCTGCGGCAGACGGCTGCGCTCAGCCTTGCGCACGACCCGGGCACCACCGGCCGTCTGGGCATGCACGAAGGCGGCATCACCGAGATATTCGACGACGTCGACCTCCGCCTCGAGCGCAGGTTCGCCATCAATGGCCGTGCGCAGCAGATCCGGGCGCACCCCGATCTTCACCGGCTGATTGCCGTGCCGGACAGCGAGATCGCCCGGCAGGGCGAAGCGATGCCCTTCGCAGAGAAGTGAGCCGCCGTCGATCACCGCCGGGATGAGGTTGATCTTCGGCGTGCCGATGAAGCCGGCGACGAACAGATTGTCCGGATCGCCGTAGATCGCCGCAGGCGAGCCCACCTGCTCGATACTGCCGGCTCTGAGGACGACGATCCGATCGGCGAGCGTCATCGCCTCAGTCTGGTCGTGCGTCACATAGATCATCGTGTTGCCGAGCTGGCGGTGCAGCTTGGCGATTTCGATGCGCATCTCGATCCTCAGTTCGGCATCGAGATTGGACAGCGGCTCGTCGAACAGGAAGATCCGAGGATCGCGCACGATCGCCCGGCCGATGGCGACGCGCTGGCGCTGGCCGCCGGACAGTTGCGCCGGCCGGCGGTCGAGGAGTGGCGTCAGATGCAGCTTGGCCGCCGCCGCCTCGACCTTGGCGACGATCTCCGTCTTCGGCCGTCCGGCCATACGCAGGGAGAAACCCATGTTGTCGGCGACCGATAAGTGGGGATAGAGCGCGTAGGATTGGAACACCATGGCGATACCCCGTTCGGCCGGGTCGACGTCGGTGACATCGCGCCCACCGATGAAGATCGCCCCCTCGGAGACCTCTTCGAGCCCGGCGATCAACCTGAGGAGCGTCGACTTGCCGCAGCCGGACGGGCCGACGAACACGATGAACTCGCCCTCTTCGACGGTGAGGTTGATGTCTTTCAGCACGTCGACCGAGCCGAAGCCCTTGAAGATGCCGTCGAGCACCAAGCCGCGGGCGGTCGCCGCGGCCGATTGCGCCTGATCGCTCATCACTCACCCTCCTGTCGGATCCACACCAGCATCTCGCCGGGTGCCCGGTTGTCCCAGGCGTAATAGGGAACGGCCCTGAGCGTTGTCGCGCTCCGGGTTGGGGCCGCGGCCGAATAGAGCACGCCTGGCTCGGCCGGCGTATCGCGCCAGCCGTCAGCCGCGATGCGCACCACGCCACCGAGATCGTCGGTCTCCTCGCAGGCGAACGCACCGCCGGCGCGAAGCCCGACCGAATTCAGCTTGGCGCCGTTGTCAGTCTCCTCCAGACAATACACCAGCGGTCCGCGCTGCAGCGCGACGCGGCCTTGATCGGCACCGATCTCCGGCGCCGCATGCATCGTCTCGACCGGCATCGGCAGATCGAGTTCGACCTGATCGTCGACGGCCCACGAACGGAAGATGCGGGCATAGCCGTTCTCGGTTACGGCCGCGATGTCGATCGCCTCTCCGTTGATCGATATCGTCGCCGAGCGAGCCCAGCCCGGGATCCGCAGTGACAGGGTAAAGGGCGCCGCGGGAACGGTCTGGAGCCGTAGGCTCACATGACCATCGTGCGGATAGCGGGAGGTCTCGACGATGCGGACCGTCCCCGCGGCGAGCTTCAGATCGGCAGTCGAATCGCAATAAAGGTGCACGGCGATCTCGTCGTCGGCGACGCCGTAGAGGTAGACGCCGATCGAGGTGACGAGCCGGGAGATGTTGGGCGGACAGCACGGACACTTGTGCCAAATCCAGCGATGGTGCTGGCCGCGGCTTTCCAAGGGGTTGTCGTAGAAGAAGCGGGTGCCGTCGAGCGACAGGCCGACCAAGGCGCCGTTGTAGAGCGTGCGTTCAAGGATGTCGGTATAGCGGGCATTGGGGCCGAGGCCGAGCATGCGGTTCGCCCAATTGACGAGCGCCACCGAGGCGCAGGTTTCCTGGTAGGCCGTGTCGTTGGGCAGGTCGTAGTCGAAGGTCAGGCCTTCGTTGTCCGGCGACGGCCCGAATCCGCCGGTGACATAGAGGTTTTTCTCGGTCAGGTGCGCCCACAGCGAGCGAAGCGCCGGCTCCAGGCTTTCGTCGGCGAACTCCGTCGCCACATCCGCCATCGCCGTATAGAGGTAGGCGGCCCGCACCGCATGGCCGACCACTGTGCGCTGTTCCCTGACCGGAACATGCGACTGCGAGTATTCGTAGGTCTTGAAGTGATAGTCGGCGGGATCGTCGCCGCGCGCCGCCGCTTCCACGTCGTAGTAGTGCGGGCTTTGCCCGCGCTCATCGATGAAATAGCGGGCGAGGTCGAGGAACCGCCGTTCTCCGGTCGTGCGAGCGAGGCGCACCAGCGCCAGTTCGATCTCCGGATGGCCGCAATAGCCGCGCTTCTTGCCCGGCTCGGTGCCGAACACCGAAGCGATATGGTCGGCATAGCGCATCATGATGTCGATGAACTTGCGTTTGCCCGTCGCCTGAAAATAGGCGACCGCCGCCTCGATCAGATGGCCGGCGTCGTAGAGTTCGTGACAGTCGCGCAGGTTGGACCAGCGCGGGAGCGTATCGACCCTGAGGTACCACGAGTTCAGATAGCCATCCGGCGCCTGCAGCCGCCCGTACGCGTCGATGATTTCGTCGACGCGGGCCTCGAGCTCCGGATCGCGGCGCCAATAGAGCGCGTAGGCCGCGGTCTCGATCGACTTGGCCAGATCCGAATCCCAGAACATCTGGGTGGTGCATTTGTCGTTGCCCTCCTGGAAGGGGATGCGCACACCCGGCCGCGGACGGTCGGGATCGATCTGATCGAGCATGCCGGCCTCGACGCAGCGATCCAGAAGCGTCTTGGCGGTGACGGTGGCGATCGTGTCGATGCGCGGCCCGAAGAAGCCGCCGACCTTGACGTCGCCGAGTGCTGGCGGGCGGAATTTTCCGCGAGACGGACGCGGTACGGACGGATCGGAAGCAGGCTGGCTCATGAAGGGCTCTCGGATGTCTGAGGTCATTTGACCGCGCCGGCGGTGAGGCCGCGGATGTAGTAGCGTTGCAGGATCAGGAAGAGGGCAAGGCACGGCAGCATCATCACGGCGACGCCGGCCTGCACCGCCCCCCAGTCGATGGCGCCGAAATGTCCCTGCCGCACGGCGTTGACGAGGATCGGCAGGGTGTATTTGTCCTGGTCGGAGAGGAAGACGAGGGCGCCGAGGAACTCGTTCCAGGCGTTCAGAAATGCGATCAGCCCGACCGAGGCGACGCCGGGCATGACCAGCGGCCCCAGGACGAAGACGAGCAGCTTCAGCCCGCGCGCGCCGTCGATGCGGGCGGCCTCGGCGATCTCGCGCGGCACCGCGTCGAAAGCGTTGCGCATCATGAACACCGAGAACGGCAGCTGCAGCGTCACGTAGATGAGGATCAGGCCGACGAGCGAATTGTTGAGGTGCAGCCGCGTCAGGATCAGGAACAAGGGCGTCAGGATCGACTGGAACGGCACCATCATGGTGGCGAGGATCAGGATGAAGAAGGCGCCCTTCATCGGAAAGCGGAAGCGCGAGAAGCCGTAGCCGGCGAGCGTCGAGACGACGACGGTAAGCGCCGCCGTGCCGAACGCGATGACGAGGCTGTTTTCGGCATAGTGCATCAAGCCCGCGCCGAACTGGTCGAGCGAGTGGTAGTTCTCCAGCGACCAGCCGTTGACCGGCCAGGGCGGCAGCGGCGGCTGGGCCGATTCGGCCTTCGACTTGAAGGTGACCAGCACCGTCCACACGAGCGGGAATAGGAACAGCGCGGCGACCAGGATGCTCGCCGCCTGCTGGGCGAGGCGGATCCGCTTCGGCGGGCGGTGGCGCACCGGCTGGTGCGGACGGACGGCATCGCGGCCTGTGACGATATCGCTCATCGTCCGTCCTCCTGCCCGTGCAACAGCCGAAGTTGGACGAGGCTCAAGACGAGCAGGATCGCCAAGAGAACGACCGAGAGGGCCGATCCGTAGCCGAGACGGAAGGAGACGAACGACTGGTTGAAGATCCAGTAGACCGCCGTCAGCGTCTCGTTCTGCGGTCCGCCGGCCAGGACGATGTAGAATTGGTCGAAGGCCAGCATGGATCCGGTGACCGCCAGGATCAGCGCCAGCACCAGGGGCCGGCGGATCAGCGGCAGGGTGATGAACAGGAAGCGCTGGCGGGAATTGGCCCCGTCGATGCGCGCCGCCTCGTGGAAATCAGCTGGGATCGCCTGTAGTCCGCTCATCAGGATGACCATGTAGAAGCCCGACATCTTCCAGATCACCATGAGGGTGACCGACCAGAAGGCGCTGTCGAATTGGGCGTTGACGTTGTAGAGCACCTCGGTCAGGCCGAGCCTCTGGGCCAACGGCGAGAACAGGCCGGAATCGACGTTCGACAGCCACAGCCAGAGAAGGCTCGCGGAGGCGAAGCCGACGACGACGGGCAGGAAATAGGCGGTGCGGTAGAGCGACACGCCGGGCCGCGGCTTTTCGACGAAGAGGGCGAGCGCCAGACCGACGGCGAGGAGGCCGATGGTCGCGCACACCGTGTAGTAGATGGTGAAACCGAGAGCATTCCAGAACAGCTGGTCGTGCCAGAGCGTGGCGTAATTGCCCAAGCCTATCCAGCGCGGCCGCCCCATCAGCGGCCAATTGTGGAACGACATCCAGACCATCATGCCGAGCGGAATGACGAAGAAGACGACGACCAGGATGACCGCCGGCGCGATGTAGAAAAGCCCGGCATAGTCGATGCGACGGCGTCGCCTCACCCGCCGAGCGCTCGAAGGGGCGCCCCCGGGACGATCGTCGATTTCAGTGCCTGACATGGCCGGCGTTCCGTTTGCAGGAAGGAGGGTGGCGGGCGCAACCGACAGATGCGCCCGCCGGTTCGTCCGTTACTTGGCGGCGTCGATGATCGACTGCATCATCGCGTCGCATTCCTTCAAGGCCGGATCGATCGCCGCCTCGTCTGCGAAGAACACCTTATTAAGTGTGGTGTTCCACGGACCGTTGGCGGAGTTGATCAGGTCGTTGAAGACCACCGAATAGGGCGTCTTGCCCTTGGCCATGGCGTCGGCAGCGACGAGATAGCGGGCGTCGAGGCCGGCGAGCGCATCCTTGGCGATGTCGGACCGGATCGGCAGCGAGCCGTTCTTGGCCAGCAGCGTCTGGCCGGGCAGCGAATAGGCGAATTCCAGGAATTCCTTGATGAGCGCCAGTTTCTTGGTGCCCTTGGAGACGACGAAATTGTCGCCGCCGGCGAATGACGACATGCCGCCGGTCTTGCCCGGCAGGAAGGTCACGCCGTAGTGCAGGTTCGGATACTGGCTGTTGAGCGCGCCGATGGCGAAGGAGCCGGATGGCGTGATGCCGATCTTGCCGGTGGCGAAGGCGGCGAAGAAGTTGACGCCCGTGTCGGTCTTCGACCCGGCCGGCACCAGCCCGTCCTTCACCATGCCCTGATAGAACGCGACCGCCTCGTGCACCGCCGGGCTATTCATCTGCGCCTTCTTGCTGTCGGCGGAGAAGATGTCGCCGCCGGTGGCCCAGATCAGCGGCGTGAAGGTGAAGATGTTGCAGCCGCCGCAGTTACCCGAGAAATAGTAGCCGTAGATATCGGGACCGAGCTTCCGGATCTTCTCCGCGTCTGAGCGGATTTCCGCCCAGGTGGTCGGTCCCTTTTCCGGATCGAGCCCGGCCTGCTTGAACAGGTCCTTGTTCCAGATCAGCACCGAGGCGTCTGCCGAGAACGGCACGCCGTAGATCTTGCCCTCGTAGGTGCCGACCGACAGATGCGCCGGCGACAGGGCCTTGAAGTAGGGCAGCGACTTGGCGAGGTCGGTGATGTCCTCGAGCTGGCCGGCAGCGGCGAACGACGGCGTATAGATCAGATCGAGCGACAGGGCGTCAGGCGCAGTGCCGCCGGCTGCCGCCACCGCATACTTCTGCACCAGCTCGTTGACCGGCACGATCTGCAGTTCGGCCTTGTTCTGGTGGCTGGCGTTGAATGCTTCGACGACCTTCGGCATGAAGGTCGAGCCGTCGGACCGCACCCACAGCGTGAAGCTATCGGCATGGGCCGGAACGGCGGATGCGAGTGCGGCCGCTGCAAGGCCGGCAAATATAGTCAAACGCTTCATGGTTTATCCTCCCATTCGCCCCCCATTCGCGGGGCTTTCGAATGCAATCGCTGCGGACGGCGCCAGAGGCGTCGTCCGAGTTTGTCAGAGCGGCCGGGTGCCGCAGGACGAACGGACGACGAGCCGGCAGGCCAGGCGGCGGACGCCTGGCACGACGGGTTTGCCGGCCACGAGGTCGAGGAGCGTCAGTCCGGCCTGACGCCCGAGTTCGTTGAGCCCCATGTCCACCGTGGTCAGCGGCGGACGCGTGGCTTTGGCAAAAACCTCCCAATTGTCGAAACCGACAACGGAGACGTCGTCCGGTACGCGGACGCCGCCCAGCGTCAGGGCATCGATCAGCCCGCGGGCGATCTGGTCGTTGCCGCAGAAGACGCCGTCGGGACGCTCGGAGGCCGGTAAGGTGAGAAGGCGCTCGCCGCTCGCGTAGCCGAAGGCTTCCGACCAGTCGCCGAACTGCGGGCCGGCGAGGAGCGGCAGACCTGCCGCCTCGACCGCCTCGGTCCAGCCCTCGGCACGCAGACGAACGGCGTGGAAGCTCGTCGGTCCGGTGATATGGGCGATGCGGCGGCGTCCGCAGGCGATCAAATGGTTGACGGCAGAGCGTGCGCCTTCGAGATCGTCGGGCACGAAGCCGATTTCATCATCTCGGCATAGCGAGTAGACGCGCACAACCGGCATCGGCAGCCGTGGCAGGTCGATCGGCAGGCCACGATCGATACGTTTGCCGGCGATGACCAGACCGTCGACGCGCTTTTCCTGCATCGAACGCAGGTTGATGGCGGCGCGTTCGGCATCATCCTCGAAAGCGCAGAGGAAGACAGAAACACCGCGGTCGATCAGCGCCTCGGAGAGCCCCGCCGCGACCGGCAGCGTGAAACGGCCATAGGTATCGTTGGTGAGCAGCCCGATGGTGAACGAGCGCTGGCTGACGAGGGCTCGCGCCATGGCATTGGGCATGAAGCCGAGGCTCGCCGCGACGTCGCGGATGCGCTGGCGCGTTTCCACCATCATGCGACCGCGGTCGTTCAATGCCTTCGACGCGGTGGCGATGCTGACCCCCGCAGCGCGGGCGACGTCCTTGATGGTGACACGCGCGCTGTCGCTATCTGACATCTCGTCGTGATCCGAGACCATTGCCTGAAGCCTTGGCGTTCCCGCGCTTGCGCGGCTTCCCCGTGTTTTCCAAATCCATCATTTTCGGATTGGGAAAACGTTTTTTCTTCGATGGAAATACGTTTTCCCTAACTCAGGTCGACTGTCAAGTGAAATTCGGATGACATCGGCCGACAGGGTGCGACATGTCGTTCCAGCATGCGCGGCGACGCGGAAATCCGGCCGCGGCGGACATCGTCCGTTCGCGGCAGCGGGCGCGCACGACGATTGCCCGGCCCCGAAGACGTCAGCTTGTCTGGAATAGGCAATGAGTCGCCGCAGCCCGTCGGGCGGGCGAGCGATGGGCTGTCACATGGCCCGGACTTCACATCGCGGAAAATCGCCCGGCGCCGGCCCGCACAGGGCGAGCACCATCCTCCGCCAGGACCGGCCGGTCAGCCGGCCTCGGCCCCGGCCGCGATCGCGGCGGCAACTGCCGCCTGGGCGACCCGCACGAAGCCTGCGCTTGGACCGTCGGCTCCGTTGATCTGCCGGCTGACCCGCGCGCCCTCCATCAGCATGAACAGCGTATTGGCGAGCAGCTCCGGATCGGCTGCACCCGCCGCGCGGCACACGGCCGCCAGCTTTTCGAGATGCACGGCCTTGAATTCGGCGATCACCGTGCGAACCGGTTGACTGTCTTCATGCAGTTCGATGGCGGTGTTGACGAGATCGCAGCCGTGCACTTCCGTGCAGATGTAGTTTGCGACCATTTTGATCCAGCCGCCGAGCTGACCGGCAGGATCGTTCGGGTACTCGCGCGCCAGCGTCACCCATTTGTGATCGGCATGTGCGGCCTGCTCCCGGATGCACTCGGCAACAAGCTCGTCCTTCGAGCCGAAATGCCGATAGAGCGTCATCTTGTTGGTCCCGGCCGCCTCGACGATGGCGTCGACGCCGACGCCGCGGATGCCATGCTTGCGAAACAGCGCCGTCGCCGTATCGACGATACGGTCGCGGGGACTCGATTTCGTCTCGGTATTTTCCATAGCTGGGTCGCGGCTCCCTCCGGATTTCTAACCGCCCCGGCTTGACGGGACTGTGACTGACCTGTAACTATCGAGCTGTTACTGACTGGTAACACCCGAACCCAGCGATCGTCAAGATCAGGGTGTCGACGTAGGGCCACCCCTTCCGAGGCGAATGGTCACACGGGCACGCTCTGAACACCGGACGGTTTGCCGGCGGTCAATTTGGGCATGCTGACAGTTTTTGGCTGCAGCCTGCCGTAACGTCCGTCTGACGCTGTCGTACGCGACGGGCTCAAGACGTCCTATCAGATCTGCCGATCCGCCATGCGACCTGTCGCCTGTCGGTGGGGGAGGTCGTTGCCGAAGACCATTGCCGCATCGGGCGGCCGAGGAGTTCGCCATGACCGGAAGCTCAGACCTGACAATCGACGAGGCCCTCGCCGATCCGCTGATCGCCCTCGTGATGCGGGCCGATGGCGTCGATGCCGAAGCGCTCCGGCGGGAATGGACGGCGCTCGGCGCCACACTGGCGCGGACGGCCCGGCCAACCGTGCCGGCCGCCGAGCCTGCTCGCCCTGCGCCTCTCGCGGCCTATGTATCGGGGCGCGGCAACGGACTCATCACCGACTGCATCTGCGCCAACTGGACGCGCGCTGCGGCCCAATCGCACACGTCGAAGGCGGGACCTCGCTAATGGTAGGATTCTTCACCGAGCGGCCGATCTTCGCCTCGGCCATCGCCATCATCATGGTGCTCGCCGGCACTATCTGCTACTTCCTGTTGCCGGTTTCGCAGTTCCCCAACATCACGCCACCCCAGGTGGTCGTCAGCGCGCAGTATCCAGGCGCCAGCGCCCAGGTCGTCGCCGATACGGTGACGACGCCGCTCGAGCAATCGATCAACGGCGTCGAGGGCATGATCTACATGTCCTCGACCTCCTCGAACGACGGATCGGCCAACATCACCGTCACCTTCGACGTCGGCTATCCCTTGTCGACCGCTGCCGTCGATGTGCAGAACCGGGTGTCGCAGGCCTCCTCCTCGCTGCCGGCCATCGTCAACCAGGCCGGCGTGACGGTCAGGAAGCAGAACCCGAACTTCGTCCTCATCGTCGACCTGACGTCGCCGGACGGCTCGATCGACCCGGTGACCATGTCGAACTACGCCTACCTGCAGATTGTCGATCCCCTGAAGCGCCTGCCCGGCGTCGGCGACGTGCAGATCTTCGGCGAGCGGCGCTATTCGATGCGCGTCTGGCTCGATCCCGACAAGCTCGCCAACCTCGGAATGACCGCGGTGGACGTGCAGCAGGCGATCGCTGAACAGAACGTCCAGGTCGCCGCCGGCAAGATCGGTCAATCGCCTGCCCCGGATGGCACCGCCTTCGAACTGCAGGTGAATGCCGCCGGCCGCCTGTCGACGCCCGAAGAGTTCGAGAACATCGTGGTCAGGGCCGATCCGGCATCGGGCGCCACGGTGCGGCTGAAGGACGTCGCCCGCATCGAGCTGGGAGCATTGCAATATTCGTCCTCCGCCTCGTTCGGCGGCAAGCCCTCGGTCGTCCTTGGCGTCTTCCAGATGCCCGGATCGAATGCCCTCGACCTGCAGACGCAGGTCCAGAACAAGATGCAGGACCTGTCGCAGCGCTTCCCCAAGGGCCTGACCTATGGGATCCATTACGACACGACCCGCTTCGTCTCGGCCGCCATGGAAGACGTGCTGATCACGCTGTTCGAAGCGCTGATCCTGGTCGTCATCGTCGTCTACGTCTTCCTGCAGAGTTGGCGAACGACCCTCATCCCGACCATCGCGATTCCCGTTTCGCTGATCGCCACCATGGTGGTGATGCTGGCGCTCGGCTTCTCCCTCAACATGCTGAGCCTCCTAGGCATGGTTCTGGCGATCGGCCTCGTCGTCGACGATGCCATCGTCGTGGTGGAGAACGTCGAGCGTCAGCTCGAAGCAGGGCTGCCACCGCTGAAGGCGGCCAAGGTGGCGATGCAGGAAGTGACGGGGCCGATCATCGCCACGACGGCCGTGTTGATGGCGGTGTTCGTTCCCGTCGCCTTTATCCCCGGCGTCGCCGGCCGCCTGTACAACCAGTTTGCCCTGACGATCGCCATCTCGGTCGGCATTTCGGCCTTCAACTCGCTGACGCTCAGCCCGGCCCTGGCGGCTGCCTTCCTCAGGCATCGCGAACCGTCGACGTTCTTCGCCTTCCGCTGGTTCAACGCCGGCTTCGATTGGGCTTCGCACGCCTATGCCCGCGCGGTCAGGGGCTTCATCCGCTTCCGCTGGCCGCTGCTCGCCGTCTTCGCGATAGGCCTCGGCGGCACCTATTGGATCTGGCAGAAGATCCCCTCGACCTTCCTGCCGGTCGAGGACCAGGGCTACTTCTTCGTTATCGTCCAGTTGCCCGACGGAGCCTCCCTGCAGCGCACCGATGCCGTCACCAAGCAGGTCAACAACATTCTGAAGGCGGAACCCGGCGTCGACATCGTCGGTTCCATCTCCGGCTTCAATTTCCTGACCCGCGCCGCACAGTCGAACGCCGCCGTCGGATTCGCCATCCTGAAGCCCTGGGCCGAGCGCGGCGCAGAGCTGAAGGCGTCGAACATCGTCAACTCGGTCAGAATGAAGCTGTTCGGCGTCCCCGAGGCCTTCGTCCTCGCCTTCGATCCGCCGTCGATCCCCGGCCTCTCTGCCACAGGCGGCTTCGAGTTCCAGGTCGAGGATCTGACCGGACGCGGCGCCGCCGCTCTGAACGAAGTCACCCAGGCGCTCATCGCCGAGGCGCGAAAGCAGCCGGAGATCAACGGCCGGCAAGTGTTCACGTCGTTTGGCGTGTCGACGCCGCAGTACAACTATGACCTCGATCGCAACAAGGCGAAGCTGCTTGGGCTCAACCTGCCCGACATCTTCAACACATTGCAGATCTACCTCGGCTCACTCTACGTCAACGACTTCAACCTGTTCGGTCATACCTTCCGTGTGACCCTGCAGGCCGACAAGAATGCGCGCGCTACGGCCGAGGACCTCACCCGCATTTGGGTCAGGAACACCACCGGCAAGATGGTCCCCTTGTCGACGCTGGGCACGCTCAAGTCCATCATCGGCCCGGAAACCGTGCCGCATTACAACAATTCGACCGCTGCCCTCATCAACGGCGCAGCCGCGCCCGGGTTCTCCTCGGGCCAGGCGGTCGCCGCCATGCAACGGGCGGCGGCAACGGTCCTGCCGAAGGATTTCAGCTACGAGTGGACCGGCATCACCTTCCAGGAATTGAAGGCCGGCTCCATCGCCTCGGTCGTCTTCGGCCTCGCCGTGGTGTTCGTCTTCCTCATCCTGGCGGCGCAATACGAGAGCTGGGCGATGCCGTTCATGGTGCTGATGGCGGTGCCGCTCGCCCTGTTCGGCGCGCTCGTCACCCTCTACTGGCGCGGCATGCAGATCGACGTCTATTCGCAGATCGGCTTCGTCATGCTGATCGGACTAGCCGCCAAGAACGCCATTCTGATCGTCGAATTCGCGCGACGGCGGCGCGAGGAAGGCCTCAGCATCGTCGATGCCGCGATGGAGGCGGCGCGGCTCAGGTTGCGCCCGATCCTGATGACGGCCTTCGCCTTCATCCTCGGCGTCGTGCCACTGATGATCGCCACCGGCGCCGGCGCGGCGAGCCGCCAGTCCATCGGCACCACGGTGTTCGGCGGCATGCTCGCCGCCACCTTCCTGACGCTGATCTTCGTGCCGGTGTTCTACGCCACCATCGAAGCCTGGCGCGAGCGGCGGGCGGCGGCATCCGAAGCGCTGCCTGTCCCCGTGGCCGTCGGCCTGCCGCGTCCGCACCATCACGCCAATCCGCGCCCGCAACCGCAGCCCCATTCCCATCCGCACCCGCATCCCCATCACCTTCCGCAGCCGCACACCATCGCGGCCAATGACGGGGATCGGACGGACGAGCCGGCCGCAGCCGAGTAACTGGAGACCACCCGATGACTCCTTCGAAACTTGCACTCCTGGTGGTGGTCGCCATCGTCGGCGGGGCGGTCGTCTATCCGAACTATGCCGAGGTCCGTGCCTTCGCGCTGAAGCAGTATGAATTTGGCAAGAAGCAGTACGACATCACCTATGAACTGGCGCTGGCCGAATACGCCCGGCTGACGAAGCCGCCGGCGCCCCCTGCCCCGCCACCGATGCAAGCGATGCCGGTTCCCGTCGTTGCGGTCTCCAAGCGGTCGCTGCCGGTGACCCTCGATTATTCCGCCCGGGTCGAGGCGGTCGCCACCGTCACGCTGCAGGCGCGGGCATCGGGCTATCTCATCGAGCAGCTTGAGCCGGACGGGTCGGACGTGAAGGAGGGCGACCTCCTCTACCGCATCGACCCGCGCGACTACGACGCGGTCATCGAACTGGCCAAGGCACAACTCGCTCGAGACACGGCTTCGCTTGACTATCTGAAGTCAAATCTCGATCGCGGCAGCGATCTGGCGAAAAGCGGCTACGTGTCGAAGGACTCCTTCGATCAGCGCACCAGCGCGGCGAAACAGGCCGAGTCGGCCTTGGCGATCGACCGGGCGACGATCCGCACGGCCGAGCTCAACCGGGCCAATACCGAGATCCGCGCTCCGTTTTCCGGCCGGCTCGGTCGCTCGATCGCCTCGATCGGCACGCTGGTCGGATCGACTGGCACCGCGCTCAACACGCTGGTCAAGCTCGACCCG
>JARLIT010000181.1 GCA_031291575.1 Ancalomicrobiaceae bacterium | reverse complement strand
TTCATCGGCGTGTCCCCCAGGCATTTCAGCATATCCGGCTCATTACCACGCGCAGTGAGACCGGAGAAGTGAGCCGAAGGGCGCATAGGCAGAGACAGCCGCATCCGGCCCGGTTGCGCCGAGCACCCCCTCCCCGGTTTGATTGATCGGATTCAGAACGATTTAAGAATGTTCTTTTGGAGAAAAGTTGTACCCGCCTGTTAAGCCGATGGTGAGCGCAACACCACGCGCCCCCGACGAGGGCCCGCCATGTCCGACACCGATCGCCTTGCCACCGAACCGACAGCCGCCGAACCCCAGCGTCCTGGCCGGTGGGCGGGGCGCTGCCGACACCTCGTCGTGGCCTGCCGCGCCGGCATCGGGCGATTCCTTACCGATCGCCGCGGCGCCACCGCCATCCAGTTCGCGCTGATGATCATCCCGATCATGATGCTGACCGGCGCCTCACTGTCGCTGTCGGAAGTCTTCGCCATGCGTCAGCGCCTGAACGCTGCCGCCGACCAGGCCGCGCTCGCCGCCGTCGACTACGGCATGATGATGCAGACCGCGGCGAACGCCCAGACGGCAGCTATCAACCAGTTCGCCAGCCAGGCGGCGCAGCTCAACGCGACGGTCAAGGTCGCCAACCCGACCGTAACCGTGACGGATTCGATCACGGCGCGCACGGTGGTGGTGTCCTATACGGCGACCGTGCCCAACCCGTTCGACGGGCTGTTCGGCACCAACCTGATCACGTTTTCTGGCTCGTCGACCTCGGTCACCAACTTGCCCGTCTACATCGACTTCTACCTGCTACTCGACAACTCGCCGTCGATGGCGATCGCGGCAACGACCGATGGCATCGCCCAAATGGTCAGCCTGACGTCCGCCAACAAATACAAGACCTACGATAGCGGCTCAGAATATAAGTGCGCCTTTGCATGCCATGAGACCGATCTGGCAAGCTCAAGTGCGTACAGTCTCTATGACCTTGCAAAGAAATATAGCATAGACAAGCGCATCGATGTCGTTGCCCAGGCGACATCTTCACTGATGGACACAGCGACAGCCACCCAAGTCGTCTCGAACCAATATCGCGCAGCGGTCTATACGTTCGGTACGACGGCGCAGAACATTGACCTCACCCAGATCTCAGCGCTCACCACCAACCTTTCGAGCATCAAAACCGCTTCCAGTTCCATCGACGTCATGACCGTGCCGACGCAAGGCTACAACAACGACCAGGACACCGATCTGAACGGCATGCTGACCGACATCAACAGCGTCATCGCGACGCCGGGCGACGGCTCGACCTCGGCGAAGGCTTCGAAAGTTCTGTTCTTCGTCTCCGACGGCGTCTCCGACGCGGCCTACGGCAGCGCCTGCAAGAAGACGCTATCCGGCTCCACCCGCTGCCAGGAGCCGATCGAAACATCCTACTGCACGACGATCAAGAACCGCGGCATCCGCATCGCCGTGCTCTACACGACCTATTACCCGCTGACCGACAACGGCTGGTACAATTCCTGGATCGCACCGTTCCAGAGCGAGATCGCCACCAACATGCAGGCCTGCGCCTCGCCCGGCCTGTATTTCGAGGTGAGCCCGTCGGACGGCATCTCCACCGCCATGAACGCCTTGTTCCAGCGCGCCGTCGGCTCCGCCCGCATCACCCAGTAATCGGATGGCCAGGAGTGGGGTACTCCCCGCGCCTCAGCCCGCTCGGCCAGCGGCGAGAAACGCTGCGGCCGCCAGGAAGTCGTTGCGCCGGCGTTCCAGCCGGTCGCTGGCGTCTGCGTCGTAGCCCCAGACTTCGAGGCTCCAGTGATCCTCGAGGCTGCCGGCGCGCCAGGCCGCGTCGGTATCGAGATGGCCATCGAGGAGGGCGAGCGCGATGATGACCGAGCCGGTCAGCGTGGTCACCGAATGGAGACCGCCGAGCGTGAAGGCATCGAGTTCGGCGACCCGCCGGCGGACCGCTTCGATCGCTTCGGGGTCCTGGGCGACATGGATCACGCCCTCCACCACGGCGAAGCGCGTGCCCAACCGCTCGTCGGCCCAATCGAGGATCGGGTCCCATACGTTCGTCTGCCGCTCGGCCAGGCGGATGGGCGAGGCGGCGCGATAGCACAGAAGATCGGAGCCGGCATAGCTGGCAAGATCGGCGACGACTTCGCCGGCCCGCTCGGCGACGCCGTCGATGATGGAATTGGCGAGCCGCGTATACGGCATCGTCGCCGGGTCGATACGCTCGCCCTGCGCCTGCCATTCGGCAGCGATCGCTTCAGCCAGCTCGTGGCGTGGAACGACGAGGGTCCGCTTGGCCGGCGTCTTCACCGGCCGCCGGTCCAGTTCGATGGCAAAGCCTGCCGTCTCCGGCTTGACTGCGGCCTCGGTATAGAACCGCTTCGGCAATTCGCGGCGATTGAGCGCACGCGCCTTGGCGACCGGATCGGCACTGATGCTATCGAGATCCTCGTCGGAGGGAAGGGATTCGAGAAAGTCACGCATGTCGTTCACCAGTTGAAGAAGCGCGCGATGGCCGGCTCGACATCGCCGAAACTATCGACGACCGCGTGCGCCCCGGCGGCTTCGAGCGCCTCGACCGACTGATAGCCCCAGCTGACGCCGAGGGCATAGACGCCGGCCGCGCGCGCCATCTCGATATCGTATGAACTGTCACCGACCATCACCGCATGGT
>JARLIT010000180.1 GCA_031291575.1 Ancalomicrobiaceae bacterium | reverse complement strand
GCGTATGTGAAGGCCGGGCCGGGCCCCCCCCCGCCCCACGACCGCGTTCACGAATGCCCCTCGGAAGGGGTGGGCGGAGGCCATCGGCTTCGCCCACCCCGTTTCCGCGCGTGCCTCAGCGTGCACCCTGACCTCGCCGAAAAGCCATGCCCGGGAACCAGATCGGCGTCGGCAACGTTGTCGACTGGACACGGCACCGCCCTGGTTTGGCCGCGAGACAGAGAGAAACAGCATGCGAATCGCCCAGGTCGCTCCCCTAGCCGAAAGTGTCCCGCCCAAGCTCTACGGCGGCACCGAACGCATCGTCTCCTATCTGACCGAAGAACTCGTCCGCCAGGGACATGACGTAACCCTTTTTGCCAGTGGCGATTCCGTCACCGGGGCCAAGCTGGTGCCCTGCGCTGCCAAGGCGCTGCGGCTCAATCCGACGGTTAGCGACCCGCTCCCCCACCACCTGCTAATGCTCGACGCGGTGCGCAGTCGCGCCGCCGAATTCGATCTCGTGCATTTCCATATCGACCTGTTGCACTATCCGATCATGGGCGCCCACCGCCATCATTCCCTGACCACGTTGCACGGCCGGCTCGATCTCAGGGATTCCCATGTGCTCTATGCCGCCTTCTCCGACTATCCGCTCGTCTCCATTTCCGACCACCAGCGCCGGCCGATGCCTGCGGTGACCTGGGCCGGCACCGTCCATCACGGACTGCCGCTCGACGTCCTGGATTATTCGCCGGGCAATCAGTCCGGTTATCTTGCCTTCCTCGGCCGCATTTCGCCGGAGAAGCGCCCCGACCGCGCCATCCGCATCGCCGAACGCTGTGGATTGCCGCTCAAGATCGCCGCCAAGGTCGACAAGGCCGATGCCGAATACTGGGAGGCGGTCATCAAGCCGATGGTTGCAGCCAGTCCGCATGTCGAATTCGTCGGTGAGATCGGCGAACGCGAGAAATCCCGCTTTCTCGGCGAGGCTCTCGCCCTGGTCTTCCCGATCGATTGGCCTGAGCCCTTCGGCCTGGTGATGATCGAGGCGATGGCCTGCGGCACGCCGGTCCTCGCCTTCGGCTGCGGCTCGGTCCCCGAAGTCATCGATCCCGGCGTCACCGGCGCCATCGTCCACGACACCGATCAGGCGGCTGCGGCGATGCCGAGCCTAATCGCGCTCGATCGGGCGCGCATTCGTCGCACATTCGAGACCCGCTTTTCGGCAAGGCGCATGGCCAACGACTATCTTGCCCTCTACCGCCGCTTTGCGCGCAGCCGTGACTGCGTCGCCACCGTCCCCGTCGGTCAGCGCCAGATGCTCCCGCGCCTGGCCATGGGAATCTGAGACAGAAAGGGAAGTGCATGCAAAGAACCGGAGCGGCTCTCGAACCAAGCTCTGAGATCGGTCAGGCCGGGCCACAGATCGTGGTCCCCGCAACCGCATCCTATCAGGAGAAGCGACCGCGTACCCTGAAGCACAATGACACCTTCGCCGTCTTCGATCACTATGGTGATGCCTTCTCAGCCGCCGGAAGTGTGGAAGGCCTGTTCCACCGCGACACCCGCCACCTTTCGCATCTGCTGCTCACCGTCGACGGGGCGAGGCCGATCCTGTTGTCCTCGACGATCCGCGACGATCACGCCACGCTGACCTGCGACCTGACCAATCCGGACATCCCCGAGCGCGATGGTCGGCCGTTTCTCGAACACGACATGATTCACATCCGCCGGTCGCGGTTTCTGTACGACGGTGCCTGTTTCGAGCGCCTGGTGGTCCGCAACTATGACGTGGTTGCGCGGAGGATCGGGCTGACCGTGTCGTTCAGTGCCGATTTCGCCGATGTGTTCGAGGTGCGCGGTACCCAACGGGCGAACCGCGGCGCGACCCGTCCGCCGCAGGTGACCGACAATAGCGTCACCCTCTCCTATACCGGTCTCGACTTCCGGGTCCGCGAGACGCTGTTGCGTTTCGCCCCTGAGCCGACGTCTCTCAGCGCCGACCGCTCGACGTTCGTGCTCGATCTGGCCCCCGGAGAGGCTCGCATTCTGCATGTCGAGATCCGCTGCGGCATCGGGGCCGGCGAAGCCGCGGCCGTGGCCGGCCGAGCGCCCGACGTGGACCGCGCCTTCGCTACGGCGCTACGCGGCTCGCGCCAGTCAT
Organism: Ancalomicrobiaceae bacterium; assembly: GCA_031291575.1. GTDB lineage: Bacteria > Pseudomonadota > Alphaproteobacteria > Rhizobiales > Ancalomicrobiaceae > CAIYYN01. The sequence goes on along the minus strand of JARLIT010000180.1, from coordinate 10,244 downwards.
TGCGTGGCCACGCTGCCCGCAGCGCCAAAATCGTAACCTCCAACAAGCTGTTCGACGAAGGCCTGAGGCGAGCCGTCTCCGACCTGCACGTGCTGATCACCGACACGCCGCATGGGCCCTTCCCTTACGCCGGTATTCCGTGGTTCTCGACCGCTTTTGGCCGCGACGCGCTGATCACCGCCTACGAAACGCTCTGGTTCGATCCGGAGATCGCCCGTGGCGTGCTCTGCCATTTGGCTGCCGCCCAGGCGGTCGACTTCGACGCGGCGGCCGACGCCGAGCCCGGCAAGATTCTGCATGAGGAGCGCTTCGGCGAGATGGCCGAGCTCGGCGAAGTACCGTTCCGGCGTTACTACGGCAGCGTCGATTCAACCCCACTGTTCCTGATGCTGGCCGGCGCCTACCTCGATCGCACCAACGACCTCACCACGCTGGCCGCGCTGTGGCCGCATATTGAAGCGGCACTGGCGTGGATCGACCGCTACGGCGATCGGGACGGCGACGGCTTCGTCGAATACGGTCGCCAGACGGGCGAAGGCCTCGTCAACCAAGGCTGGAAGGACAGCAAGGACTCGGTGTTCCATGCCAACGGCAGTCTCGCCGTCGGTCCGATCGCGCTGATCGAAGTCCAGGCCTACGTCTATGCCGGATGGCGCGGCGTCTCTCAGATCGCGGCCCGCCTCGACCGGCATGAGCTGGCCCTCGATCTGCAGCGCAAGGCCGAGGACCTGCGCCAGCGCTTCGACGCGACGTTTTTCGACGAAGAACTCGGCACCTACGTCCTCGCCCTCGACGGAGCGAAACGCCCGTGCCGGGTGCGCTCCTCCAACGCCGGCCATGCCCTGTTCGCTGGCATCGCCTATCCCGAGCGTTCGGCCGCTGTGGCGGCATCGCTGATGAGCGTCGCCGGCTTCTCCGGCTGGGGCGTTCGCACCCTCGCCGTCGGCGAGCCGCGGTACAATCCGATGAGTTATCACAATGGCTCGGTCTGGCCGCATGACAACGCGTTGATCGCCCTGGGCCTGTCGCGCTATGGGTTTCGTCGCGAAAGCGCGCGCATCTTCGAGGGCCTGTTTACCGCTTCGGTCTATTTCGATCTGCGTCGTCTGCCCGAACTGTTTTGCGGACTGGCGCGCCAGCGCGCGCAGGGGCCGACGGCCTATCCCGTCGCTTGCGTGCCGCAGGCCTGGGCGGCCGCGGCACCCCTTGCCCTGCTGCAGGCCGCCCTTGGCCTTGGCTTCGACCTGCGCAGCCAGCGGGTTTGTTTCGACCGGCCGCAATTGCCGGCGTGGCTCGACGACGTGTCGATCGCCGGCATCACGGTCGGCGCCGACACACTCGATGTGTCGATCCGCCGGGTCGGCGAGGAAGCCGCGGTCTCCGTCGTTCGCCGCGACGGCCCGATCGGCATTCAGGTCACGAGCTGACTCAAACCGCGAAATAGGAAATGCCCCACGACCGCAGACTGCGATCGGGGGGCTTCTTGCGTTGAATTTGCCGGCGCTGATGGCGCCGGTCAGATCGGGATCGGTTCGGGCGCGGCCGGCGAGCCAAGCTCGTCGGCCGCTGTCTGCGCGCTCAGATCTCGCCGACGGCTAATTCGGCGGCAATGATTTCGGCCTGTCGCTCAGCAATCCGCTCGCCGATCGGTGGTCCCTGGAAACGCCGCCGTTCGAACGCCACCCAGATGATCGCGGCGACGACGATGAAGCCGATCGTGATCTCGAGTGCCCAATCATTCGGCGGTTGCACGCCGATGAAGAAGATCAGGATCGCCGACAGGATCGACAGCACCGCGACCAGCTTGAAGAGCGGCCCGCCGAGGTCCCATGGCCCCATCTTGGTCCAGCTATTGCCATGGGCGAACAAGCCCAGCGCGATCGGCACCGCAAACGAGAAGAATAGGAAGATGACCGTGCACGACACCACGATCGAATAGGCCGAAGCCCCCTGGATGGTGATCATCGAGGTGCCCCAGACGAACAGCACCGAGAGGATGGACGCGGCCCAGATCGACACCGCCGGAGTGCGGAACCGGAGGCTGACGCTCTTCAGCAAGCTCGATCCCGGCAGGCCGCCGTCTCGGGCGAAAGCGAAGATCATGCGCGAGGCCGACGTCACCGTCGCCAGGCCACAGAGGAACTGCGAGACGAAGATCGCCACGTAGAGCGTGTTCTTCAGCCACAGCGGGAGCGTGCTGTCGAGTGTCCAGAAGAAGACGTTCCAGCCCTGCTTCGCCGCATCGCCCATGTCCGGGATGGCCAGAACGAAGCCGATCAGCATGATGTAGCCGAACACCGAGGACCAGATGACCGAGCTGACCATGCCGCGCGGCGCCGAGTGCGCTGCCTTGTGCGTCTCTTCCGAGGTGTGGGCCGAGGCATCATAACCGGTGATCGTATAGATCGGGAGAAGAAGCCCGAGCATGAAGACCATCAAGGTGCTGGTCTTGTTCGGCCAGATAGCATCGCCTTTCAGCTCGTTGGCGGCGTTCAACGTCGGGTCGCCGGAGTAGTTGGCAAACGTCCACAGACGACTGAAATCCCAATGCTGGGCAAAGGCGAAGCAGGCGATCGTCAGCGCGATCGCGGTGGCGAAGATCAGGTAGCCGGAGAGATCGGTCAACTTCGCGGTCAGCCGAATGCCGAAATGGTTGATCAGCGCTTGGATGGCCGTGATCGCGGCGACGAAGATGATCTGGTTGAGGAATCCCGGTGCCGTGGTGGTGTCGACGTTGATGTTGAACCAGCCCGCGATCGAGCCGGCAAAGAAGCCCCACGTGCCGACGTTGATCGCCCCGAGCACAGTGACTAGCCCGAGGAGATTGAGCCAGGCGGTGAACCACCCGGTGAACCGGTTGCCGAGGATCGAACTCCAGTGATAGAGCCCGCCGGCGGTCGGATAGGCCGAAGCGATCTGCCCCATGGCAAGCGCGAAGACACCGGAGATCAAGCACCCGACGGGCCAGCCGATACCGATTGCCGCCCCGCCGGCACCTGCCGTTGCCTGCGCCAGCGAATTGATGCCGCCGGACAGAATGCAGATGATCGAGAACGAAATGGCGAAGTTTGAAAACCCGCTCATGCGCCGTTCAAGCTCTTGCGCATATCCAAGCGAGTGCAAGATCTTCAAGTCTTCTTTCTTGTCTGCCTCGGTGTAAGCATCGGACTCGATCAGACTCATGCCCGTTCTCCTATGGCTAGATTACCAACGATTCCTAGCAATATTCGGGCCATCCGCAATATCGCTTATCGGCAATCTGAGGAGGACGATGGTCGATCCAAGACGTTTGATGCTTGCGGGCTGGTCGAGGTTGACCAAGCGAGAGTCCGCAGCGACGTGACGACGACCGGCCACAGGGGGCGAAGGTTGCCGTCTCGTCGGCAGGCAGTTGGGTCAACGCCTCATCAAAAGCGGTGGAATCTAAGAAAGATGGCCCGATGCTGCAGGCCATCCATCGTTCGCCGTCCGAATTGCAGGCGTTAAATTCAGCAGGTGATGCTTATGAAAGCAATCTTGGTTGCCAGCGACATATTGTCCGACCGGAACCAAGCGGAAAGGTCGCTTCACAAGATCATCCCGCGAAAAGGTGCCGGCCCGCGAGCTTTCTCGACTCCGTGGCAGCTCAGCTGAGCTTGACCATGACGTGACGCATCACCGAATAATCATCGAGGGCGTAATGCGACAGATCTTTGCCAAATCCTGAATGTTTAAGGCCTCCGTGCGGCATCTCGTTGGCCAACATGAAGTGGCAATTGATCCAGGTGCAGCCATATCTCAAGCGCGCCGCCGTCTGCATGGCCCGGCCGACGTCCTTGGTCCACACAGATGAGGCGAGCCCGTAGTCGCTGTCGTTGGCCCAGGCGACGATATCATCGACCTCGCTGAACCGCGTCACTGAGACGACCGGCCCGAAGACCTCGCGCTGCACGATCTCGTCCGCCTGCAACGCCCCTGCGATGAGCGTCGGCTGATAGAAAAAGCCGGATCCGACGCCGGGGCGGCCACCGGCGACCACCTCGATATGCCGCTCGACCGAAGCGCGCTCGACGAAGCCGGCAACGCGCGTCTGCTGCCGCGCCGAGATCAGCGGACCGATCTCATTGGCGCTGTCGTCGGCCTCGGCATAGACAATGGATGACACCGCGCTGGCGAGATCGGCGACAAGCCGGTCGTAGATCTTGGTGCTGGCGTAGATCTGGCAGGCCGCCGTGCAATCCTGCCCGGCATTATAGTAGCCGAACGTGCGGATACCCTCGACGACCTCGGCAATATCGGCATCGTCGAAGACGATGACCGGTGCCTTGCCGCCAAGTTCCAGATGGGTTCGCTTGATGGTGTTGGCCGACGCCTGCAGGACCTTGCGGCCGGTGCCGATGTCGCCCGTCAGCGACACCATGGCGACCTTGTCGTGGTTGATCAGTCGGTTGCCGACGCTTTCGCCGCGCCCGAAGACGACATTGAGGACGCCTTCGGGCAGGATGCCGGCGGCGATCTCCGCCAGCTTCAGTGTCGTCAGCGGCGTCAGTTCGGACGGCTTCAGCACCACGGTGTTGCCGGCGGCAAGCGCCGGTGCAATCTTCCAGATCGCCATCATCAGCGGATAGTTCCACGGCGCGATCTGGGCAATCACGCCGATCGGGTCGCGCCGGGTCATCGAGGTGAAACCCTCCAGATACTCGCCCGCCGCAGTCCCGGGCAGCACCCGCGCGGCACCGGCGAAGAAGCGCAGGCAGTCGACGATCGCCGGCAGTTCATCGCGCAGCACCAGGTGCAGCGGTTTGCCGCAGTTCAGCGCTTCGAGCCGGGCAAAGGTCTCGGCTTCGGCCTCGATCGCATCGGCCAATTTGAGGAGGGCGGCCGATCGTGTGGTCGGGGTTGTCCGGCTCCAGCCGGCGAAGGCCCGTTCCGCCGCCGCGACCGCCAGATCGACCTGATCGAGCGATGCCTCGGCGAGTACGGCAAACGACTTGCCCGTCTTCGGATCGAGAATCGGTATCGGCTCGGCGGTGCCGTCGACGAAACCGGCGCCGATCAGCATCTGCGAGGGAAGAGCGAGGCTGGGGTTAGGCATCGGTCACTCCGTTCGACTGTCCCGGACGGCGAAAGGGCTCGGGAGAATTGGATGAGTTGCAACGGAATCGATCGGCCGCCGGATCGTTTTCGGCCACATGATTCGTCGGATGCCCAGTCGCCACGCTTTCGGATCAGGCTAACCCAGCAAGAGCCGGAGATGATCGTTGAGGAACCGGCCTTTGGGGTCCAGTTTCCGCCGCAACTCGCGGAAGTCGTTGGCGCGCGGATAGAGTTGCGTGACGTCGTCGGTGTCGAGGAAATGCATCTTGCCCCAATGCGGCCGCGAGTTGTAGCGGCGCAGGATCGTGTCGGTATCCCTGAGGAACGCCCAGTAATCGATGCCGGGACCGCCCGAGACCGACAGCGTGATGCTGTCTTGGAAGTGGAACGGGCTCATCCAGGCGGGATCGCCGGCGGTGAAGCGGTATTCGATCGGATAGATGCAATTGGTATGCTTCGTCAGCATCAAGTCGCGCACCGCGCGAACCGCCTCCTTGCCATGCTCGAGCGGCACGGCATATTCCAGTTCGACGAAGTTCGGCACGTATTCGATCGGGTAGACTTCCGAGGAATAGGCGATCTTCTCGAACTCGCTCTGCATCGGCGCGGCGTCGGTGATATCGAGCACCTTCATTTCGCAGACATCGGCCTGTTTGCTCGTGCTTGAGACCGCCGTCGTGTCCGGCAGGCAGTAAAGATGCCGGCTTTCCGGAACCGGGCACCAGAAGAAGCCGAAGTGCCGATGGGTGGCGGCGAGTTCGTCATGCCGCTCCATGCAGGTCTCGAAGTCGTCGCGCCAGAGCTTTTCATGCAGATTGTAGGCCTCGACGACATTCAGCGTCATAGACGAAATGATGCCGAGCGTCCCGATCGACACCTGCGCCGCATGCAGGAGGTCCCGGTCGCTGCCATCGATGTCGAGCACATCGCCATTGGCAAGCACGATCCGCATGCCGGCGACGGAGGAGGCGAGATTGCCCAGCCTCAATCCGGTGCCATGTGTACCCGTGGTGAAAGCGCCGGCGATCGCCTGGCTGTCGATGTCACCCTGGTTGACCAGCGATAGGCCGAGCTCTTTCAGCGCCTTGCCGACCTCGTTGATGCGCGTGCCGGCCGCCACCGTCACCTGTCGACGGGCGCGATCGACGTGCTGAAGGCCGCGCAGGTTTTCCAGCGTCAAGAGAACCCCGTTGGTGCCGACGACGGGCGTGAACGAGTGCCCGGAGCCCGCCACCCGCATCGGCAGATCGCGGTCGTCGGCTTCCGCGACCAGCGCGACCAATTCGGCCTCGCTCGCCGGCGCCGCCTTGAATTGCGAGACGCAATATTGATTGCCGACCCAGTTGCGCCAGAGGCCGCCTTTTTCCAATGTCACGCGCATGCCCCCTCAGATCGCGGTGAAGCCATTGTCGACAAACAGATGCGTGCCGCTGATGAAGCTTGCCTCGTCGCTGGCGAGAAACAGCGCGGCCTTGGCCACTTCGTCAGGGCGGCACATGCGGCCCTGCTGCGCGGCGATCGCGGCGTCCGACACATCGACGCCGTAGCGGGTCAATGCCTCGACTTCGCGCTGGCCGTGCGCCGTCTGAATGAAGCCGGGGCAGACGGCGTTGCAGCGGATGTTGCGGTCGCGGAATTCGACGGCGATGGCGCGGGCGAACATGTGGCAGGCGCCCTTGGTCGTGTCGTACAGCACCTCCATCGGCGTCGCGGCGACCGCCGAGATCGATGAGGTGCAGACGATACTGCCGCCACCCGCCGCGATCATCTGCGGCAGCACCGCTCGCGTCATCAGGAACATGCTGCGCACGTTGATCGCCATCAGGCGATCCCATTCGTCGAGCGTGGTTTCCAGGAACGGCTTGATGACGATGGTGCCGGCGTGATTGAAGAGCACGGTGACGGGGCCGAGCGCCGCCGAAACGGCAGCGACGGCCGCGGTAACTTGGGCCTCGTCAGACACGTCGGCGGCGGCGAAGGCCGCTCGATGGCCTTCAGCCTGGAGGCGGGCGGCGATGGCCTCACCGGCGCTGCCCGGCAGGTCGACGATGCCGACGGTGGCTCCCTCTGCGGCGAACAGCTCCGAGGCAGCCAACCCGCATCCCCCCGCACCGCCGCTCACGAGTGCGACCTTTCCAGCCAAACGCCCCGCCATACATCTATCCTTCACAATATATTAGATTGCATAGTATTTTGTACGGATGCGGAAGACTACGGGCAAAACGATGAGCCTGGCAAGATCTCGGCGACGGGCGCCGTGACCTAAACCGCGCCAGGGCCCGGTGATCTGCGATCAGGTCCGCGCTTCGCCAACCGGGGGGAAGTGGGCCGCGCCCAGGCGATCGGCGGGCCGGCGGATGTCGACGAGACTGAAATCGTCGATCACCGGATAACGACTGTTCGCTGACTTCGTTTCTTTGGCGACTTGCACCACCTGCACGCCCGCCCGCACGGCGGCCGCCAATTCGGCCGACGTGTCAGCGAAATAGACAACGTCCTGCGGCCGCAAGCGGATCTCGCCGGCGATCTTCTCGTACGACCGCGCCACCACTTTGGCGCCGATGCTGGTATCGAAGTGTCCGGCGAACCAGTGCCGGAGGTCGCCGGCCTCGGTGTGGCCGAAGAACAGCCGTTGCGCCTTCACGGAGAAGGAGGAGTAGACGTAGATCGGCAGCCGCTCGGCGTGCCAGATCTCGATGGCCGACTGCGCGTCGGCGAACAACCGGCCTTGAAGCGTCCCGTCGGCATAGCCGTGCTGCCAGATCAGGCTCTGCAACTCCTTCAGCGGCTGGACCTTTTCATCGCGTACCAGCCAGTCCTTGAGCATCGCGACGGCGTCCTGCCTGCCGGAACGTTTGACCGTCTCGGACAGAATCTGGCGTACGGCCGGCGACTGGCGGTTGGTGGCGATGAACTCGTCGAACCGGTCGCGGGCATAGTCGACGAGGTCATGGGTGATGAAGGACGCCGGACCGATGGTGCCCTCGATGTCGAGAAGAATGGCCCGGGCTTCGACGGTGAGTTGCGTGGTCATGGCTTACCTCACAGTCTCAGCTCGATCGCCGGCCGTTTGCGAAGGGCAGGGAATCCGGAACGGCATGGTTGGCGGCGAAGGCGGTCTCGCCATGCGCGCCCACACTCGGCAGCTACGGAGTTCATAGAGTCCATGGACTTAGAGGAGTATATCGGTATGGGCGGGCCACCCGAAGCAAAGCGGCTGCGATTGCTGTTGCAGAAAGGGAACGGCTTTGCGCGAGGAGGGCATCCGATAGCGGCTGTCAACCGCGACCGGATCTGGCGCCGATCTTGAGCCGCGACCGCCCGTGCAGGTCGGCGACGGCTTGTTCGCCGGCATTTGCTTCTGCGAGGCATGCTCGCTTCAGCCCCGGCCCGGTCCGCTGTCGGCAGTCTGCCATGGGGAGTTCGGACCGATCTGGGCCTGAAAGTGGCCGCCTGATCCTGGTCGCATGCGCGGAGCGCAGGAGCGATCGGAGCAGCCGAAGAGCGACGTTCCGCGGAACTCGCTGCGCGAACGGATCACTTGGAGGGGCTGGACTGCCCAGAGGCTGCAACCGACCGAGCGGGGCGGCTCATGACCGGCGCGCGCGGTACTCGCTCGGACTCAGCCCTATCCGCTTGCGGAACATCTTGGAAAAATGCAGCGGATCCGAGTAGCCGACCTGGATCGCAGCCTGCTTGACCGGAGCATCGGTCATTCTGAGGATGCGACACGCGAGTTGGAGCCTGAGTTCGTCGCGCCAGCTCATGATGCTGCAGCCGAACCGCTCCTGGAACAGGTGAGACACCCGCGATACCGACAATCTGGCGTGACCGGCGATGGCATCGAGACCGAGGGGGCGGTGGATGTTCTCGGCGATGAACGAGCAGACGCCGGCAATGCGCGGATCGTAGTCGTTGACCGGCTTTTCGCTGTAGCGGCTGCAGATCAGGATCGCGCGTTCGAGCAGGTTGAACGCCATCTCGGTGGCAAAATCGTCCGAGTTGATCGACCATGCGTCGATCTCGGCCAGAAGGCGATCCAGTTCGACCCGGAAGTCGTCGTCCTGACCGCGCAACACGGTGGCCTTGCCCGAGCCGCCCCGCCAGGCCAGCCACGGAAACCACGTCTGGCGTGGCTGGAAATACACCCAGCGATGCCACCACGACGGCGATGCATCGTGTCTGCGGTATCGATGTTCGACATGCGGTGGAATCAGCAGCACGTCGCCCTCGTCGAGGCCCGCCGCGTCCTGCCGATCGATCAACGCACCGCGCCCGTGCACGGTGAACAGCAGCGTCCAGCCGTCGAGGCCGTTGGGTCGTTCGATAGCGAAGTCAAGCAGGCCGTCGCGCTCGATGGGGGTGAGCCCCGACATCAACCGCTGCCCAAACGGATAGCCCGGAATGAGTGGCGCGACCTCCGGGTCCGACTGTCCATCCGATAAAGTGCCGAGGACAGCCAACCGGTGGATGAGGCGGGCGGCCTGTGCATCCGTCGACCGCACCGTCGTAGCAAGATTCGCCATATGCATAGCCAATCCGTCCTCTGTCCCCGCTCGCTTCCCAGGACTATAGCTGTGTCATGGGAGTAGAAAACAGCCAAAGTCAGGCATTTCGGCAACGACCGGGCATCGCGACGGGCTGATCTGCCGAAAGCAGATCCGTACATGTCCGATCGACTCCTGCCGGCCGACCGGACGGTGAGGGGCGGAGGTTTGTCGACTCTGTAGGCGATGGACAGGCCGAGGGCCGAACCATACTGAGCGCCAGTCGGCGAGGGCCGGTTTTCGACCTCCGCCTGCGGCAGGCGAACTGGGGAGCGAACAGACATCGGGCCGCGTGGCAGAGCCGTCACCACAGGCGCCAACGCAAGAGCCAACACAGGGAGTGAGACGATGGGCCAGCCATTCGCATCCGCGCGTGCCACGTTCGCGCTGTTCTTCGGTAACCGAGGCTTCTTCCCGGCGGACCTGATCGCCGGCGCGCGCGATGACCTTGCCAAGGCGGTGGCCGCCGCCGGCCACGACACCCTGATCCCGCCGGTCGACTTGACGCGCTATGGGGCGGTGGAGACGCGCGAAGAAGGCCGCAAGTATGCCGCCTGGCTGGCCGAGCAGGCCGGCCACTATGACGGCGTCATCCTGTCGATGCCGAATTTCTCCGACGAG
>JARLIT010000179.1 GCA_031291575.1 Ancalomicrobiaceae bacterium | reverse complement strand
GGCGATCGCGGTCGAAGCGATGAAGGCGGGAGCTTCCGACTTCCTCGAAAAGCCGTTTGCGCCCAAAGCATTGATCGCTGCCATCGACCGGGCGCTGGCCTTGGCGCACGACGGCCAGCTGAGCAGCGAATGGCGCGAGGCTGCCGTTTCCCGCCTGACCGGGCTGACACCGCGCCAGCACCAGATCATGGACATGATCCTCGCCGGCAATCCCAACAAGAATATTGCCGCCGACCTCGGCATCAGCCAGCGCACCGTGGAGAACCACCGAGCCGCTATCATGAAGCGCACCGGGGCGACGTCGCTGCCGGATCTGGCGCGCATGGTCGTCGCGGCGGACGCGCCTGCCGGCCAGTAGCCGCAACCACCGCGCCGTGACGCGTCAGGGGGCCGATCGGAATCGGCTCGGCGGTCTGTCTTATTGACTAAAGATCAGATTTTTCCCGGAACCGGTCCCCGCGTCCGATGCTTGAGCGTGCCCTCGGCCGTGCGGGACGCGGCCGCTGGTCCCGCTGTCCGCAGTGTCGGAACTATTGCGTAGATTCCGAGGCTCTGAAAGCCATCAGCACGAGCGCAGTCTGTCCGTATCGCCAAACAGGACGCCTCTGTCCGAGTCGAAGATCTTTCTGCCGAAGCAGGTCCAACGCGAAAGCGGGCGGCCCGCCTTGCGGCGAGGGTCCTTCGCTCCGCGCGTCTGAAACCCCGATTCAAGCCGACCGCGACCGGGTTCGCGGATGAGGACACACTCACATGGATAAAGATCGCATCGAAGGCTCCGTCAAACAGGCCAAGGGCACTCTCAAGCTGGTCGCCGGCAAGATCCTCGGCGACGCCAAGCTGATCGCCGACGGCGAGGCCGACAAGGCCGCGGGCGTCATCCAGAACGCCGTCGGCAGCGCCAAGGACACGATGAAGGAGTGATCGCGCCTCTTCGCTGAGGCGCGCCCGTTCCGCCTCGCCCGGCGGTCATTCGACGAAACAGAGGCGCTCACCCGGTTCTGACTGCCGGTGGCCGCACAACACATTGGAGCACACCATGAATATCGGCTTCATTCTGCTGATCATCCTGATCCTGGCGCTCGTTGGTGCCTTCCCGGCTTGGCCACACAGCATGAGCTGGGGCTACTACCCCAGCGGTGGCATCGGACTCGTTCTCATCATCGTGCTGGTGCTCGTGGTGCTCGGACGGCTTTGACCGGCGTGTCGTCGGTTTCAGGTCGGCCCGATGCTTGCCCCGCTGTCGCGACCCGGTTCGATCTTCTGCGCCACAAGGAGTTCCATTGATGTCTATTGAGACGACCGACCTCGAACGCCGTGTCCTCGCGCACGAGCGGATCCTGCAGGCTCTCATTGCCCATATCGATGAGACCGAACCGAAATTCATGGAACGGCTGAAGGCGACCTTCGCCTCGAACCATGTGCTGGGAGCCGACGAGCAGGACTTCACCCAGACCGACCAGCACGCCGAGCAGTTCATCCGTCAGGTCGAAGTGCTTGGCGAGCGTCGCTTCGGCCGTGCGGATTCAGATGCGAAGTTCGTCGCCCAAAATGACGACGGCACCGATATGCCTCCGTCGTCCCGCGCGGTGAGCCCGATCGACTGATGCATCGCGGCTGAACACGCGCTGAGTCCTTTGTGTGCGTCGGTTGTCCGGTCGAAGCGCGACCGGCAGCGAGCGGGCTTGCCGCGATCGTTTTCCCTGCAGCGGATTGGAACCTGAGAGGAGACCCACATGGGTACAGATCCAGACTCCGACAATACGCAGCGTTCCTCGGCCTCGACAGGGCCTGAACAGCAAGGCCGCGACCAGCGCCGGCGGTCCAGCCGGGCCATCGACGAACAAATCGAGGCGGGACTTCGCAGAGTGTTCGAAGATGGCCCGTCCGAGCGACGCGAAATGACCCAGGGCGAAAGCGTCCGGGTGCTGCGCATGCGCAAATCGCCCAGGAGACCACTAAATGGGACGCCGCCGTTGCGCGAACCCGACTAGACCGAGGTGCCGTCGGCGGCGCGGATGGCGGTCGACGTTGCCAAACACGAGGCCAATCTGCGATCGACAAACAAACAGCCTGTCAGTCTCATCCGAGGCTGACAGGCTGTCTTGTCATGTGGTCATCTCAGTGGTTCAGTCAGGGCTCCCGACCGCGCCTTGTCGACGCGGCCGGCCCGGTTGTTGGTTGGGACGTCAGTTGATCACATCGACGACCCGATGGGTCCTCGGGTCGACCAGCACCGTGCGGTCGTTGAGCACCGTGTAGCGATAGTCATGCACGCCGTATTCGGCCGGCACGTCGTAGTAGGTGATGCCGTCGCCAGGCAGTACGACGCCGACAACCACTTCATGGTCGTAAGCGTACGAGCGGTGATGCTCGTGAATGGCATACTCGCGAAAGCGCGGGCGCTGATCGATGCCGAACAGGCCATCGACACCGCCGACCACGGCTCCGACCACTCCGCCGACGACGGCGCCGACCGGTCCGGCCGTGTTCGCGCCGTCGTGCACCCCTTCATCGGCGCCACGAATGATACCCTGGGCCAAAGCTGCCGAGGGAAGCGCGGCCAGAATCGCTGCGGCGAACAGGACTGATTTCATTTTCATTGAGTAGCTCCAGTTTGGCTGAATGATTGGGTGAAACGGCTCGCGCCGGTGGTACTGCGAACGGTCGGACGGTCTTGCGGAACGCGGAAGCAAGGCCGGTCGTGCCGGGCGCCATCAAGCGGCTCGCGCCGTCGTGGATTCGGCGTGCGCCAGTTTGGCATCGAGCGTTGCCTGTTCGGCCCGGGCGAGGCTGATGATCGCGACCTGCGAGGCAGCCTCGGCGTAGCGGGTGGCGCGTTCGGCGCGAGCCGCCAGATGGGCGCTGTCGAACGACGCCTTCCATCCGGCGATCGTCGCCAAGGGTTCGTCGGTCCAGGCCATGACGTCATCGCGCGCCTTGACGAAGACGGCTTCGGCCTTGTGTGCCTGCTCGTCGAGGGAGGCGAGCTGGCTGCGGATTTCCGCCTCAGCCAGTACGGCGCCCGACTTGGCCGCCGTGTTGAGTGCAGCCAGTCGGTTCTGCATGGCCTTCAGGCTGATCTCGATCTGAACGGTGAATTTCGACAAGGCGTCGTGCATGGGGGTGCCTTCTGTTCGAAGTGCAGCAGGCGGGGGGCCCGCCTGTTGGTTCATCGACCAGACTTGACAGCATCGACAGCCACGCGACAGCGCCGGAAACTACCCCATCGGTCCACCTCGACCGCGGTCGCCGGGGGAACGTCTTCGGAAAACTGGAGAACGCCGAGCGAAAACATCGGCACCGGCAGGTTTGCCGCCCCGATCGGGCGCAATGACGGAAACCACACTGAGTACAATCCGGCCCTCTCTCGACGACTGTGAAAGTGATCGACTCTCAGTCTGCCCGGATGGGCCGCGTAATCCGCCGGCCGCTTGCGATCGGCCGGAGACTTGGCCGCCGCGCGAGCGAATGAGGAGTTCCCGATCATGTTTTCCCAGCTTGTTTCCTATGGTTTGCCGCCGCTGGCGCTTGTCCTGGTCGTCTGCCTCGTCGCGGCGGTGCGAATCCTCAGGCAGTATGAGCGTGCCGTCGTCTTCACGCTCGGGCGGTTCGAGGGTGTCAGAGGACCGGGACTGGTGCTGCTGATCCCGTTCATCCAGGACATGGTCCGGGTCGATCTCAGGATCCAGGTGATCGAGATCCCGACCCAGGATGTGATCTCGCGCGACAATGTGTCGATGAAGGTCGACGCTGTGCTCTACTACAACGTCGTCGACCCCGAGCGCGCCGTCATCAACGTGCAGGCCTACCAGCCGGCGACCAACATGCTGGCGCAGACGACGCTGAGGGCAGTGCTTGGCCAGCACGATCTCGATGAGATGCTGTCGGACCGCAAGAAGCTCAGCACCGACGTGCAGGCAATCGTCGACACGCAGACCGAGCCGTGGGGCATCAACGTCAGCAATGTCGAGATCCGTACGGTGGAGCTGGGCGAGAACATGGTTCGCGCCATCGCCAAACAGGCGGAAGCCGAGCGCGACCGGCGCGCCAAGGTCATCCATGCCGAAGCCGAATTCCAGGCCTCGCAGACGCTGGTCAATGCCGCGCGCATTCTCGGCAGCGTGCCGGCAGCGATGCAGCTGCGCTATTTGCAGACGCTGGCCGAGATCGGCGCCGAGCAGAACTCGACCATCATCTTCCCGATGCCGATCGACCTCGTCAAACCGTTCCTCGATCTGATGCAAGCGCGCGACGGGAGTCACGCCGCGCCGGACGCGCTGCCGACGGGCATCTCCGCATTGGAATAGGCGCAACCCAAATTCGCGCGTCAATCCCAAGGCACCGACGGTCCGTGCCGCTGGATGAGCGCACGGGCCGTCATCTCATTTGGAGACGCTTCAGGCATAAGCCGGGCGTCGCCATCATTCCCGCGCCAGCGCCACCACCGGATCGAGTTGCGCGGCATTGCGGGCCGGCAGGTAGCCGAAAGCAACGCCGGTGAGGCTCGAGACCGCGAAGGCGCCGACGATCGAGGGCATCGAATAGACGAAGGCGAAACTCGATTCAGCGAGCTTGAATGCCTCACCTGCGGCCAGTGCCAACAGGATGCCGAGCACGCCGCCGACCAGACAGACAACGACGGCCACGACGGGCTTGCAGGCGCGCCGCCGCCGCAAACCAGCCCGGCCCGACCAGAGATCCGAACACCATCACAACGTCTTCGCCACGCACCCATTTTTCAAGGTTCGGCCAGAACAGCCGGCGGATACGTTGATGACGGAGGTTTGGAATCTACTCAAGCTGCCGGGCGTGTCAGGATCGCGATCGTCGAGACGGCTCGTTTGATTGCGCGTGGCTTGCAGAGATCATCGACCTGTGCGGTTGAAACCTTCGAAATTACCGAGTTTTGGCGACAGTATCGACAGCCTCAGTTGGGTATCGGCGGCAACATCCGTCCCCGGCGGGAATCGGATAGCCAGCGTTCAATGCACCGCTTCGGGCCGACCGCGCCATGACGTGCTCAAGCGGTCGGTTGCCCCGTGATCTTTGTTCCGACCGAACGCTTGCGTCCGATCGGAACGCCTTTTTGGGGTAGGCCGGCGCGGCACCGCCCCATTTTGTCAGGCGGACTGCAGCTCTCGGACGAAGTCGGTGACCTCGTGCTGCAAATCCTTGGCCTGCGTCGACAGATTGCCCGCCAAGCTCATCAGTTGCGTCGAAGCGGACCCGGTCATCTCTGCCGCCTGTCCGACGCCGGAGATGTTCTCTGTGACCTGATGCGTGCCGGTCGCCGCCTGCTGGCAGTTGCGGGCGATTTCGGCGGTCGCGGCGCCCTGTTCCTCGACCGCACCGGCGATGGCCGAGGCGATCTCCTTGATATTGGCGATGATGCGAACGATCTCGGTCATCGATTTGACCGTGCCGTCGGTCGCCTGCTGGATTTCTCCGACCTTGGTGCCGATGCCCTCGGTTGCCTTGGCGGTCTGGTCGGCCAGTTGCTTGACCTCCGCAGCAACGACCGCGAAGCCTTTGCCAGCTTCGCCGGCGCGCGCCGCCTCGATGGTGGCATTCAACGCCAGAAGGTTGGTCTGTCCGGCGATGTCCTTGATCAGATTGACCACGTCGCCAATGGCGGCCGCCGCAGTCGCGAGCGCGGCGATGCGGGAGTTGGAGGCCTCGGCTTCGGTGAAGGCAGCATCGGCCACCTTGGCCGAATGGCTGACTTGTCCGGTGATCTCGCGCACCGACGTTGCCATCTCCTGGGAGGAAGCGGCAACGGTCTGGACGTTGGTGGCGGCCTCTTCGGCTGCCGCTGCGACGGCCTGAGCCTGACGCGCGGTTTCCTCGGCTGTGGCTGACAGGTTCTTGGCGGCGTCGGAGACCTCGCCAGACGACCGGGCAAAACCGGAGGCGATCGTCTCCATTCTTTCGACGAAGCTCTGAGCCAGCCGTTCGCGCTTGGCCAGCAACTGCTTCTCGGTCTCTTCCCGGGTGGCCTGCTCGGCGCGCACCTTCTCGGCGGACTGAAGCTGGCTGCGGAGAACCTCGACGGTCCGCGCCATATCGCCAACCTCATCGCCCAGTTTGAGACCGGGAATGGCGGCCGTGACGTCGCCCTCGGCCATATGCCCCATGCGGTTCGACAGGGCCGTCACCGGTCCGCTGATCGCATTGGAGACGATGAGGCCCAGCACCAAGCCGAGAGCGGCGATGGCGACTGCTGCTCCGACGAGCAGATAGATCATGTTCTGCCGGGTCTGCAACATCGAGTCCTGCTGGGCCTTGGCCGCGTCGAAGGCCAACGAGGTCACGTTCTGACCCAATTC
>JARLIT010000178.1 GCA_031291575.1 Ancalomicrobiaceae bacterium | reverse complement strand
GGAAGGACTCGAGCGGGGAGGGCGTGTACCGTGTCAGGAGCGGACAGACCTATCACCCGGCAGGGCGGGAGGCGAGCGCCTTGATCCGCTCCGCGAGCAAGGCAGCGTCGCCGTTGCCAACCGGATGGTGGTGACGGGTCGTGGCGCTATGATCGAGGCTTGGCGCCGGAGCGACGTAGGTCCATGCCGTCGGCGGGCGGCGCTGGGTGCTTCCTGCCCGAAAACGGAGGGCGACCATGACTTCGGCATTGCGGCGGGCATTCCTGATCGCCCTTGGCCCGATCGGTTTCTTCGGCGTGACGGTTGCCGCCTTCGGGTCGGTAGAAGGTTTCTTCGCCGAACCGGCCCGCGTGACCTTGAGCGTTCTCGTCATCGCTCTCACCGTCACCGCAGCCTTCAGCCCGGGCAATCTGTCGACCGGCAAGCGCGAGGATCGCGGCAACCGCTGGGTCATCCCCGCTCTCGGCGTGATCGGTCTGGCGGATGTCGCGCTGCCGCCGTGGTGCGACCGAGCTGACGTCCTGACATTCGGCGGCGAAGGCGTGCGCTGGCTTGGGCTGGCGCTGTTCGTCGTCGGTGGCATCCTCCGGCTCTGGCCGGTGTTCGTGCTCGGACGGCGCTTTTCCGGGCTGGTGGCCATCCAGGAAGGGCACGCGCTGGTGACAACCGGCATCTACGCGACGATCCGCAACCCGAGCTATCTCGGGCTCATCGTCAACATGCTCGGCTTCGGGCTGGTGTTCCGATCGGTGCTCGGCGTGGCCCTGCCGCTGCTGCTCATTCTGCCACTCCTCGGCCGCATCCGTGCCGAAGAGCGGCTGCTCGCCTCGGAGTTCGGCGCCGACTACGCCGCCTACCGGGCCCGCACGTGGCGGCTCCTTCCCTGGATCTATTGAGGCTGAGGCCGATCGCACCACAACCCCGGCTTCTGCATCCGCCGGGCAGCGAGGGCTCGGCGGCCCGGCTTTGCGCCGGACCGCCGATCGATCGGGCTATCAGTCCCTTTCCAGTTCCTTCTTGCGCTTGTCGACCACTTTCTGCGCCAGATGACCGGTCAGCTCGGCGAGGTTGTTGAAGTGCGCCTCGAAGGACCCGATGCCGGCGGTGGCAGACCTGAGCTCGACGATCAGGAGACCCATCTCCGACTGCGGAATCAGCGCCTGCGTGACGTCCCACCCCGGCCAGCCCTCGCGCCCGTCGAAGCCCAACAGCTGTCCGCGCCGGCCGGTAACGATCTGGTTGACACGCGACGTCGCCTCGCTCGGTCCGTAGAACGTCACCTTGAGGATCGGTTCCAGCAACACCGGCTGGCAGCTCGGCAGTCCCTCGCGCATACCGAGGATGGCCGCCGTCTTGAACGCCATGTCGGAGGAATCGACGGTGTGGTAGGAGCCGTCGGTCAACGTCACCTTCAGGTCGACGACGGGGAAGCCGAGCGCCCCCTCCGTGAGACTGTCGGTGACGCCGTCCTCGATCGCGCCGAAGTAGTTGCGTGGAATGGCACCGCCGGTCACCATCTCGGAGAAGGTGAAGCCCGACCCGCGTGGGGCAGGTTCGATGGTGAGAACGCAGTCGCCAAATTGGCCGTGGCCGCCCGACTGCTTCTTGTGCCGACCGCGCACCGTCGTTGCCGCGCGGATGGTCTCCTTGTACGGCACGCCGGGATCGTGGGTCGTGGTGGCGACCCCGTAACGGGCTTGCAGGCGTTCCAGCACCACGCGCAGGTGCATCTCGCCCTGGCCCTCGATCCGGGTCTCGCCCATCTCGCCGTCCTGCACCAGGAACAGCGACGGGTCTTCCTCGGCCAGTTTGGCGAGGGCGGCGGCGACCTTGACGTCGTCGCGCTGTTCCTTCGGCGTGACCACCATGGAGAGCACCGGCGCGGGCGGCACGATCTTGGCCAGAGGCGCGATGCCGGCCTTGGCGCTCGTCAACGTCGAGCCAGTGAGCGCCGGATCGACCTTGCCGAGCGCGACCGTGGCACCGGCCGAGGCCGACTGAATCTTGATGTGCTCCTTCAGGCCGAGCGCGTAGAGACCGGAAACGCGGCCGGACTTGCCTTCCGCATCGAACAGCGTCGTGCCGTCCTGGATTTGGCCGGTCAGCACGCGGGCGATCGACAATTTGCCGGCATGCGACGTGTAGATGGTCTTCACTACCTGGACGACGGCGTTGCCGTTGCTGGCGAGCTTGTAGCGCTTGGCGGTGTCGGCAATGCTCGGGGCCTCATGGCGCAGCGCTTTCAACAGTCGGGTGATGCCGTTGCCGCGCTCGGCCGAGCCGATGAAGACCGGCGTGATCAGGCCCTCGCGCATCTCGCGGCCGAGGTCGAGGAAGACTTCGTCGCGCGGTGGTGGCACGTCTGAGAGGAGTTCCTCCATCAGGTGATCGTCATAATCGGCGAGCCGCTCCAGCATCTGGTAGCGTGCCGACACTTCCTCGGCCTGTTGTTCGCCGGGAATGTCCAGGACTTCGCTTTCGCCGTGTTCGTGGAAGACAAGTGCGCGCTCGATGGCGAGGTCGATGGTTCCCGTCGCCACGCCATCCTCCCAGATCGGGATCTGCCGGAGGAGCAGCGGCACGGTGGAGGCCGCCTGCATCAGCTCGAGCGTCTCGCGCAGGGTCGTTTTCGCCTTGTCGATCTTGTTGATGAACAGCATGCGCGGCACACCGGCCGCCTCAAGCTTGCGCAGGATCAGCTGCAGGGCGGGGATCTTGGCATCGTCGGCTTCACAGACGACGATGGCGACGTCGGCTGCCGTCAGAACCGGCTCGGTCTCGAAACCGAATTCGACCGAACCGGGACAATCGAGAAACGTGTAGGTATCCCCGAGATATTCTGTATCGACGGCGTTCAGTTCGACGCCCATCGCGTGGGCTCGCGCCTCTTTCGAACGGTCACCGACGCTGGTCCCGGCGGCGACGCCGCCGGCTTTGGCGATCGCCCCCGTGCGTTCCAGAAGCGCCTCCAGCAATGTGGTCTTGCCGCTTCCTAAAGGCCCGACGATGGCCACGCACCGGGGGCCGACTGTTCTGCCCTTGGCATTTCCTTCGCTCGAATGTGACATGGTGGACCTCGCTTTCTTGTTATGTTCCGCGCATTCAATGCCTTTGCGGCTTTGCGGAATGCGCCGTTTCATCGCTCAAGTCCGGGGCCGGCTTGCCGCAGTAATGCGCGGGGACCGGCGGGGCCCGTTTCTCCCTTGCTTCTCGTTCTAGGGCGCCTAGGGCCCTTCGGGTGCCGGGGAAGCGGGCCTGATGCCGCTCTCCGGAACTGCCGACATCGTCCAACTTACTTCGACGTCTAGCAATCGCTTTGATCTCGCATCAGGGCGCGGAGAATTCCAATCAATAAGACTACGCACGCGCATGATTTCTGCGGAGAACTGCACGCGAGCGGAAAGCGGAGCGCGTTGGGGGGCGT
>JARLIT010000177.1 GCA_031291575.1 Ancalomicrobiaceae bacterium | reverse complement strand
GGTCCAGCCGGTGTTGACCAGCCAGCAATCGACTTCGTTGCTGATGATGAGCCGGCGAAGGAGCTCGCCATACTCGGCCGGGTGGCGCGGCATGAACGAAGCGGCATAGCAGGTGGAGAAGGTCGCGGCCAACGCCGCCACACCCTCTTCGGGACCCGGAATCTTGGCCGAATAACCGGAGAGATAGTGGTACATCGCCTGCGCCGGGGTCAGCCGGGCGATCGGCGGCAGCACGCTGAAGGCATCGGCGGTCAGCAGGAAGATGGTCCTCGGCTGGCCGGCGCGGCCGGTGGCGCTGGCATTGGGGAAGAACGACAGCGGATAGGCGGCCCGGGCATTGTCGGTACGCCGGCCGTCCTCGAAGTCGGGCTCGCGCGTCACGGGATTGAGGCTGACGTTCTCCAGTACGGTGCCGAAGCGCTCGGTCGGCGAGAAGATCTCCGGCTCGCTCTCGCGCGACAGGTGCGAGGTGCGGACGTAACTGCCGCCCTCGATGTTGAAGACGCCTTCGTTCGACCAGCCGTGGGCGTCGTTGCCGATGAGGGTGCGACGGGGATCGGAGGCGAGCGTCGTCTTGCCGGTGCCAGAGACGCCGAGGAACAGCGCCACGTCGCCATCGAGCCCGACATTGGCGGAGGAATGCATCGGCAACACGCCGCGCGCCGGCAACAGGTAGTTCAGCAGCGTGAAGACGGACTTCTTGATCTCGCCGGCGTAAGCCGTGCCGCCGATGAGGATCAGCCGGCGCGAGAAGTCGCAGGCGATCACGGTGTCGGAGCGGATGCCGTAGCTGACCGGATCGGCCTTGAAGCTGGGCAGATCGATGATCGTCAGTTCCGGCGCAAAGTTCTGCAGGTCCTCGATCGCCGGATGAATCAGCAGGTCGCGGACCAGGAGAGCGTGCCAGGCGTATTCGGTAATGACACGCGTCTTCAGCCGGTGCTTCCTGTCGGCGCCAGCGAAGAGATCCTGCACGAAGAGTTCCTTGCCGGACGCGGCGGCGACGAAATCGGCATGCAGCCGGTCGAAGTCGTCGGCCGAAATCGGCTTGTTGTTGTCCCACCACACCGAGCGCTCGGTGAGTGCATCGCGCACGATGAATTTGTCTCTGGGCGATCGACCGGTGTGATCACCAGTGTCGACACTCAGCGCCCCTCCAGCCGCCACGGTCCCCTCGCCGCGCCGAATCGCCTCTTCGTAAAGGTTCGGCTCCTGCAGGTTCCAGTGGATCGCGGCAAGATTGGTGAGACCGAGCGACGCAATGCCCTGCGACTTGTTCCGAAGTCCGGTCTGCAGCATCGAATTCTCCCCATCGTTCGCGGCCGTGACAGAATATCCGCAAAACCGCGCACGCCTATAGGCTAGCAGAGCGCTTTGGCGTTACGCCGCCGTCATCATGGTCGTCTATCGCTATGATTTAGGCCAGAAGGTAGGCCGCCGCCTTGATCTAAACAAGTTCGAAAAATGATTTATACCGAATTCGCTCTACGATATAAGTAGAATTAACTATATCACTACGTAGCAGCTCCCAGATTAGTCTGAGGAGTGAACAGACGTCACGACGCTGCGGATGTCCGCCGGGGTGGTGGCCGGCGCCGCGAATTCATATCGACAATCGAGCACGCGCCCCGCTCGGAGGCATTCCAGATCGAGACCGTAAGGATCGGCGCCGATCACCCGCCACTCGCCGTCCGGCCGACCGAGGGTCGCCGCGAGCCGCCGAATGGCTGCGGCATGGTCGGCGTTCAGCTCGGCCAGAACGTTCGGTTCGGCGGCTGTCAGAGCGCGGAAGTCGCTGGCCGGCCGCACCAGATCGCTGCCCGGCATGGTGTGGATACGGCCGAAGCCGGCGACGAGATGCGCCGAGGCGACGCCCATCCGGTAGAAGGAGAAATCGGCAAAATCGGCGTATCCCGTGGCCTCGCCGTGACGGGAAAGGAAACGGCGGCGGGCCTCTGCGATCTCCGCCCCATCCTGCAGCCGGTCGATGCGGCCGACGACGGTGACCCGGCTGCCGGCGAGGGGATCGTCGACCACGGTCTCGGTCGAGCGGTCGTCGAGGAGGAGCGAGGCACGCGGATCGGCCGCCAGATTGCGGGTGTGTAGCGCAAGGGTGGAGAGAAGCAGCAGCGGCGCGCCATCCGGTGCCGTCGCCACCGCCACCAGCGAGGCGAAGGGCGCACCAGTCGCGGCATCGAGCGTCGCCAATGTGGCGGTGCGGGCAGTCCGCATCAGCGTTCGTGCGGCAGGCACAGGGGCAAACGGCATCGGCAGTCCTCGTCGGCGGATCTCAACCTACGTTAGCCGCTCCGATCGCCTTCCAATAGAGCAGCGTCCCGGTCAGGCCGCTGTGCGGCTTATAGGCGTAGTTGGGGATCTCGCCGGCAAAGACGAAGCCCTGTTTCTCGTACAGCCCGGCAGCGCCGCCGTCGGTCGCGGTGTCGAGCACCAAGAGCGTGCGGCCATGCGCCACCGCCAGCCGTTCGGCCTCGACGAGGAGGGCACGGGCGATGCCTTGGCCGCGACAGGCGGGCAGCGTCATCATCTTGGCGATCTCGCCGCGATGCGGCTGGTTCGGTGGGCAATTGAGGAGGAGCGTCACGGTGCCGATGAGGGCGTCGCCATGAAAGCCGCCGAGCACGATCAGCTCGCCGCGATCGGCTGCGGCGAGCCAGCGCGTCCAGAACCCCGTTGCATCAGCCTCCGACAGGGGATGCATGAAGCTGACCGAGCCGCCGGCCGCCACGGTGGCGATCAACAGGCGGGCAAGTGCGGCGATCGTATCGTCAGAAGAGGACAGCGGCGAGATGGTGACGTCAGGCATCGAGGATCAACTCCGGGTGAGCGCGACGACATAGCGGCAGGGCTTGTCGGATTCATTGGCGATGGTGACGTCCTCCGGCGGGCCGAAGGCGAGGCAGTCGCCGACGGCGAGGTCATAGCGCCGTCCGGGTTCGACGACGACGAGGGCTCCCTCGGTGACCCAGAGGACCTGCCGGATGAGGGCATAGGAGGCGGCGGCCAGCGTCACCGCCTGTCCGGGCGGCATCTCCACTTCGACCAGTTCCAGCGGGTGGTCTGAGCGCAGGAAGACCTGGCGGCGGCGATAGCCGCTGTCGGGGTCGATCCAAACCGCCTGGTCGGCGGCGCGGACAAGTCGGTCGTCGCCGCCTTCCGCCTTGACCAACAGGCCGGCGAGCGTCAGATCGACCGCCGCAGCGAGCCGTACCAGGATAGCCGCCGTCGGGCTCGTCTCCTCGCGCTCAATCTTGGAGATGGTCGCCTTGCCGACGCCGGACTTGGCGGCCAAGTCGGCGAGCGACCAACCGCGGGTCTCGCGCTCGAGCCGCAGGCGCCGGGCGATGCGGCGGTTGGCATCGTCTACTAAATCATCCATTCGTCTCTTATAGTAGACGATTGAAGAGGTGGCAACTCTGCGCGCCGCGGCGGGACCCTGTCGCGAACCTGCTCGACGGCGGGCACGGCGGACGCCGACGACGGCTTCCGGCGCCTCGACCGGCACAGCGCGCCCCTGTCAGCCTGCCGCGAAGCTCGTGATCCGACCGCTGGCAGCCATCGCCGATCAGCAAAACAGCGTTCATTTTACCTGAGGCCACAAATCCGATATGGTTTCGGCCATGATTTCCGCGCATTCGCGCGGTCAAGGAGGATCAGGCGCGAGACCGCGGTGCTGCTTTGCGTCCACTGCTTCCTGCCCGTCTGAACGGCGACCGAGCCGCCGATACGACCGTTTGAGGATTTCCTGACGATGCCGACCATCGCCCTCGTCGACGACGACCGCAATATTCTCACCTCCGTTTCGATTGCCCTCGAAGCCGAAGGGTACCGGGTGCAGACCTATACCGACGGCGCCTCCGCGCTCGACGGGCTGAAGGCCAATCCGCCAGACCTGGCCATACTCGACATCAAGATGCCGCGCATGGACGGCATGGAGCTGTTGCGCCGGCTCAGGCAGAAGTCGGAGCTGCCCGTCATTTTCCTCACCTCCAAGGATGACGAGATCGACGAGCTGTTCGGGCTCAAGATGGGCGCCGACGACTTCATTCACAAACCCTTCTCGCAGCGCCTTCTGGTCGAGCGGGTCAAAGCGGTCTTGAGGCGCGTCAGCCCGAAGGGCGAGACCGGCGCCAAGCCGACCGACGCGGCGCGGATCCTTGAACGCGGCTTGCTGTCGATGGACCAGGAGCGGCACACCTGCACCTGGAAGGGTGAGCCGGTGACGCTGACGGTCACCGAATTCCTGATCCTCTACGCGCTCGCCCAGCGCCCCGGCGTGGTCAAGAGCCGCAATGCGCTGATGGATGCGGCCTATGACGACCAGGTCTATGTCGACGACCGCACCATCGACAGCCACATCAAACGGCTGCGCAAGAAGTTCAAGGCGGTCGACGACGACTTCGAGATGATCGAGACGCTCTACGGCGTCGGCTATCGCTTCAAGGAATCGTGAGACGGCGGCTGGAGCCGCTCGGAACCCCACGGTTTGAGGCGCCTTGAGGCCCAGCCGGCTCTCGGTCACCGGCCAGCGGGACAGGCCGATCTAGGCCTGGGCCGGTTGACTGTGCAGGCGCTCGACGGCATTCGTTGCAGCCGGACGGCAGGCCGACTGTCGGCGCGGACCCGACGCAGAGGCAGGAATGGCGGTCGAGATCAGCGAAACGGGTGATCGTGCCGGGACGGATCGCTTGGCAGGCGGTCGTCCGGCCAGCGGTCGCGGCGTGGGCGGTCGTGGCGGCAGTGGTGGGGTCCGCAGCGGCCGGGGCGGAGGCGATCGGCGGCGCCCGGGCTGGCGCGCTCGCTGGCGTGTCTGGGGCGTCGGCCTGGCGCGGTTTGCCCGTCACATGCGTGGCGTGCCGATCTTCTCGAGCCTGACCCGCCGCATCGTCGTCCTCAATCTCTTCGCTCTCGTCGCGCTTCTCTCCGGCATTCTCTATCTCAACCAGTTCCGCGCCGGCCTCATCGATTCCCGCCTGGAAAGCCTTCTGACCCAAGGCGAGATCATCGCCGTCGCGGTCGCTTCATCGAATTCGTCGAGCCCCGACCAGATGACGCTCGACGCCGACGAACTCCTCAAGCAGGACGCCGACCGGGCGGAAACGCCCTTCGACGACAGCCTGTCGGCGCTCGACTTCCCGATCAATCCCGAGCGCGTCGTGCCCGTCCTGCGGCGTCTGATCACGCCGACGCGGACGCGCGCCCGCATCTTCGAAAAGGACGGCAACCTCGTCGTCGACAGCCGGGCGCTCTACCAGCGCGGCGATTTCCTGAAGTCCGCCGAAAAGCCGGAGACCGATGCCGAGCCGCGGCAGATCGACCGCATCGTCGAATTCATGGCGCGCATCTTCACCGGCACGCAGTACCCGACTTATGTGGAATCGCCGTCCGGCAAGGCTTATCCGGAGGTGGCGCAGGCCTTATCGGGGACCTCGGCCTCGATCGTGCGGCGCACGATCAAGGGCGAGCTGATCGTTTCGGTGGCCGTGCCGATCAACAAGAACCGCAACGTCGTCGGCTCGCTTCAGTTGTCGACGCAAGGCGGCGACATCGACGCCATCGTCCGGGCGGAGCGGCTCGCCATCCTGCGCGTGTTCGTCGTCTGCGCGTCTGTGACCCTGACCCTTTCGGTGCTGCTCGCCTCAACCATCGCCGCGCCCTTGCGCCGGCTCTCGGCCGCAGCCGACCGCGTCCGCCGCTCGGTGAAGGCCCGCGAGGAGATCCCGGACTTCTCGGCGCGGCAGGATGAGATCGGGCATCTGTCGAGCGCGCTCAGAGACATGACATCTGCGCTCTATTCCCGCCTCGACGCCATCGAGAGTTTCGCCGCGGATGTGTCGCACGAATTGAAGAATCCGCTGACGTCGCTGAGGAGCGCCGTCGAGACGCTTCCGGTGGCGCGCACCGAAGTCTCCCGCGGCCGGCTCTTGGAGGTGATCCAGCACGACGTCCGCCGGCTCGACCGGCTGATCTCGGACATTGCCGACGCCTCCCGGCTCGATGCCGAACTGGCGCGCGAGGACAGCCTGCCTGTATCGATCCTGCGTCTCGTCGAGGCGGTGGCGACGCTGCAGCAGGAACTCGCCCGCGACAAGGGGCAGAAGATCGCCGTCGACGTGCAACCCGATGGGCGCGGCGCGGCTGCCTTCGACGTGCTCGGCCACGACATCCGGCTCGGACAGGTGCTGACCAACCTCCTCGACAATGCCCGCTCGTTCAGTCCTGTCGGCGGCACCATCCGCATCGCGCTGCGGCGCGAGGCCGGGGCTGTCGTTCTCGTCGTCGACGACGACGGACCCGGCATCCGGGCGGAGAAGGTCGAGCGCATCTTCGAGCGCTTCTACACCGACCGGCCGGAGCAGGACGGGTTCGGCAACAATTCCGGCCTCGGCCTCGCCATCACGCATCAGATCGTGACGGCCCACCGCGGCACGATCGTCGCCGAGAACCGCATCGGCGAGGTCGATCCGGATACCGGCGAGCCGCACATCCTCGGCGCCCGCTTCACTGTCAGGTTACCCGGCGCATGACGACGGACGATTTCGCCCCCGCCTCATCCGAACCGCTGGCCGTGATCCACGCCAGCGCGCTTCTGGTGGGCTCGCGTGCGGTGGTCATTCGAGGGCCGTCCGGATCGGGCAAGTCGAGCCTGACGCTGGCGCTGATCGCCGAGGCCGAAGCCCGTGGCCTGTTCTCCCGGCTGATCGGCGACGATCGCGTGATCCTGACGCCGAGCGCCGGGCGGTTGGTAGTGCGCGGCGTGGCCGGCTTGCACGGCTATATCGAGCACAGGGGACGCGGCATCCTGCGGCTGCCGTTCGAACCGGCCGGCGTGGTGGCGCTCGTCGTCGATCTCGTCGCGGGCGAGCCGACGCGCTATCCGGTGCCTACCGAGACGACGACAACCGTCGGCGGCGTCCGCGTGCCACGCCTTTCGGTAGCTGGATACGGCATACCACGTAGCCAGATGGTCCTGTCCGCGCTGTTCACGCCGCAGCTGCCAATCGAATAGCGCACTTGGCAGACCCGAACTCGTCGCCATATACCGTTCTGCGCTGCAAAACCGCGTCATTTGACAGCCGCTCAAAATTGCCTCTTGAGTTTCTCGGTCAGCGCGACCATTTTTGCGCGCTGCCCGGTCGGATGCGGCCGGCGGTGGGGCCGGCGCCGACAAGCCGTCGAGGCACCAGACGTGGACCGGAACGTCCCGATGGAACGTTGGGCGGGCGCCAGTGGAGAGCAGACTCGATGATTGGTCTCGTCCTCGTGACCCATGGGGATCTTGCCAAGGAATTCCTGCGAGCGTTGGAACATGTCGTTGGGCCGCAGAAGCAGGTGGCGTCCATCTGCATTGGTCCAGATGACGATATGGAGCGCCGCCGCGCCGACATCCTGGAAGCGGTGGCGGAGGTGGACGATGGGTCGGGCGTTGCAATCCTCACCGACATGTTCGGCGGAACGCCCTCCAATCTCGCCATTTCGGTGATGAACGGCGCCTCGGTCGAGGTCGTCGCTGGCGTCAATTTGCCGCTGCTCGTCAAGCTCGCCAAAGTGCGTTCGGAGAAGACGCTGGTGGCCGCAGTGACCGAAGCGAAGGAAGCCGGGCGCAAGTACATCAACGTCGCCAGTCAGGTGCTGCAGGGCCAGTAGGCGAATCACCTTGGACACGCGCACCGCAGCGCAAATCCCCGTCTTTCAGAATCGACGCAATTCGAACGGCATGAGCGGGCCGATGGCCGGCGACGGCTCGTGGGCGAATCGAATCACCTGGACACGGCTTCCGACCCGCCCGCGGGCCGAGCGTGCATCGTGCCTCGGGCAAGACATCTGATGCTATAGGTCTGTGGCCGGGCGCCTTGCCGCCGGCCTCGCGCCAAACGAGCACGTGCAGTCGCCGCACGGCGGGTAAACGCCGCGTGAAACAGGCAATTTCGCCATTCGTGCGCAGATGTAGCGCTCCGGTTTTCGGAGCGTTTACCGATTGGGCCGATATTTTCTCGACTTCGCCGGAAAAATGCCCTCTAAAATTGCTTGATGAAGCTTGGGCAGCGGTGGGGGAGCACTCCGTTCGGATCGCTTCGATCTGGACGCCGGGGCTTGGAATGTCGATTTTCGGGCATCCCCGTATCGGTCGGATGAGTCCGCCTGACGGATACGGACATGCTCTGGCGTGACAGCGGGGACGGTTGAATGTCGGACGCGGGAAGCATTGCGCACGAGGAAATGGCAGCGACACAGGGATTGCCCACACACTCGGTCGAACTGACGATCACCAACCGGCGCGGCCTGCATGCACGCGCCTCGGCGAAGTTCGTGCAGCTGGTCGAAGGGTTCGATGCCGAGGTGGAAGTGTCCAAGGACAGCCAGACCGTCGGCGGTACATCGATCATGGGGCTGATGATGCTGGCGGCGAGCCCAGGAACCACCATCCGCGTCGTGGCGCGCGGCCGCCAGGCCGAGGAGGCGCTCACGGCCATCACCGATCTGGTCAATTCCAAGTTCAACGAGGAATAGGCCGTCCCAGCGCTGATTCGGCGTATCGATGGATCGCCGCGGCGATTCCGTCTGAGCGCGCTCCACTCCAGCTTCGCGCGCCCCGCTCGACCGCGCTCATACCACCCGCCGACCCTGGCGCAAGACGGCGCGCACCACCGGATGATCGTCGGCCATGGCGACACGGACAAGGTCGGCGCGTTTGCCGAGAGCGATTTCCCCGCGATCGTTGAGGCCCGTCGCCAACGCCGGATTGAGCGTCACGGTGCGGATGGCTTCGGGCAGCCGGATACTCGGGACCATGCTCGGCAGCATGAAGGCGGCCATGATCAGGCTTGCCGGAATGTAGTCAGACGACAGGATATCGAGATAGCCGCCCTCGGCCAGTTCCGTCGCCTTGACGTTTCCTGAATGCGAGCCGCCGCGCACCACATTGGGCGCGCCCATCAGCACACGGATGCCGGATTCGTGCGAGCGTCGCGCAGCCTCGACCGTCGTCGGGAATTCGGCGATTGCCGCCCCGTCGCCAATCGCCTCCTCGACATGCTCGAGCGTGGCGTCGTCGTGGCTGGCCAGCACGATGCCGTGGCGCTGCGCCAGTTCGACGAGACCGCGACGATGCGGTCCGGCGCGCTCCTGGTGCAGTTCCACCCGCTTGTCGACGATCTGCAGCAGTTCTTCGTCGGGACGCGACAATTTGCGCCGCCAGTACACCAAGAGCTTTTCGATGTCGCGGAACTGCCGCTGACCGGGCGTATGGTCCATCAGCGAGATCAGATCGACCTTGTGGCGGGAGAGAAACGCCTCGGCATCGCTCAAGACGTTCCAGGCGCAGACCTCGCATCTGAGGTGCAGATGATGGTCGGCCCGCGTCAGATCCGAATCGCTCGCCGCTTTCAGCGCGTCGGCAAGTTCGAAGACCTCGGTGGAGAAGGACTTCTTCTTCGGCTGGTCCGGCTCGATGTCGTCGCCGACTCTGAGCGAATCAAACACGGTGGTGATGCCGGAGGCGGCGATCTGACTGTCGTAGGCGAGCACCGCCGCCATCGGGCTCCAGAACACTTCCGGCCGCGGGTTGAAATGCGGCTCCAGGTGATCGGTGTGCAGTTCGATGAGGCCGGGGATGATGGTATCGCCTTTGAGGTCGGCGGCGCCGGCAGGCCCCTTGCCCTCGCCGAAGGCGGCAATCATCCCGTCCGCCACCGCGATCCAGCCGCTCTCGATCACCCGGTCGGACAGGACGAGGCGCGCGTTCTCAGCCAGAAACTCATTCGAATCCATTGCATTCCGTCCTGAATTGACACGTTGGGCAAGGCGCCGCGGCGCTTGGGAGCCCGCGACCTTAGTCCCGGCATATGGCACTCAGGTGTCGGCCTGGCCCCTCCCACCAGGCCCCGTCGGCGTGCGGGGCAAGCCGATCGGAAACCGATAGCGCCCGCCCTGGTCACGCACCGAAGGCCAGACGCTGCAACAGCGTGAAGCGCTCGCCGCGCTCAGCCTGCTCGAACACCGAAATGCCGTCGACGACGAGCGGCGCGGCAACCGGCCGATAGAGCTGCGAAAGCGCCTGCTTGACCTCGTCGCGCTCGTCGTGGTGGAGCCGGCCCGTCAGCGTCAGATGGAAACGGAATTCCTCGAAGACGTAAGGATAGCCCCACTGATCGAGATAGGCGATCTGGCGCTCGGTCAAGGGGCTCTTCATCCGGCGTTCGCGGTCGGCGGACGAAAGCGGCGTGCGGAAGCGGTCGAAGGCACGCACGCAATCGTCGGCGAGAGCTGTGAGCTCGGGGCTCGGGGCCGCCGGCACCAGCGCCAGGAACCCGCCGATCGCCGTCACGTCCAGGGCGCCAACGTTGAAGGCTTGTCGCGAGGCGGCGAACTCACCCGCAGCGGCAAGCAGCCGGTCGATCGTCTCGCCGGCGACCAGATGGAACGGCGGCTTCAGCGTGGCGTGGAAGCCGTATTGGCGCGGGTCTTCGGTGCGGGCGTGGAAATCCGCGGCGGAGATGCAGGACAGCTCGGGCTGGTCGGGCACGGCGCCGGTGACCGCGTCGTAGCCGACGACCGAGGAGCCGAAGTCCCACAGCCGATCATCGGGCCGGGGTGAGAAATAGATCGCGTAGCGCTGACCGCCAGTCACGTCGCATGCTCCAATCACATCGTGCTGGACCGCTTCGGTCCTAGTTGACCGCACGAGAAGCCGGACAGGCCGCTCTTCCGGAGCGGCGAGAGCGACCCGATGGTCCACATGCGCTTGGCGCACGGGTCCCGGTCGATCCCCCCAGCGGCTATCGGCCATCAGAGAGGCCGGCCGCGTCGGAATAGCGCAAGTCCGATGTCGTTTCGATGTCAGCACCGGGAGGCGCCGACGGGCGCCGCGGCTTGGCAGGCGCCCGGAGGATCGGGCTCAGACCGACTTGTCGAGGTTGGCAGCCGGCTTCGGACCACCCTTGGAGACCCCGACCAGGGCGGGGCGCAGCACGCGCTCGCCAATGACGTAACCGTCCTGCAGTACCTGCAGCACGGTGCCGCTGGCAACATCCGCATTGGGGACCTCGAACATGGCCTGATGCACGTTCGGATCGAAGCGTCCCCCCATCGGCTCGAGCTTCTTGACGCCGTGCTTTTCCAGCGTCTTGGCCAGGTCGCGGCCGGTGAGATCAACGCCGTCGATGAGCCCCTTCAGCACGACGTCGGCGCTCTGGCGCACCTCTTCCGGGACGGCCTCGACGGCACGGGCAAGATTGTCGCCGACGGAGAGAAGATCGCGGGCAAAGGCGGTGATGGCGTACTCGCGGGCATCGCGCACTTCCTTCTCGGTGCGGCGACGCAGATTCTCCATCTCAGCGAGCGTCCTGAGGAGCTTCTCCTTCAGGTCGGCAACCTCGGCCGCCAAAACCTCCGCCGGATCAGGCTTGGCAAGTTCTGCGGGCGTGGTCTCGGGGGTGGGGCCAGCTGCAGGCTCGCTGCTCTCGTTCAGGGTTTCGGCAGTTTGGCTTTCGTCCGACATATCGTCCTCGATCGAATTTCATCAGGCTCAACGCCTGCCGCCGTCGCGGCGCAGGACACCTTTGCGCGCGCCCGATGTGAGGCTTCCGAGCGCGGAAATCAAGCCGTCCGATAGCTTATCCCGACAGGACCGGGCAAAAACACCAATAGCCGCCTCGCTCTGAGCAAGGCGGCTTCGGAGAACCTGTCGGGTACGCCTGGGGCGGCGCGCCGGATTACGCGATGGCGCCGTTGATCCACTCGACGATCTTGCCCTTGGCATTGGCACCGACCTGGACAGCGGCCGGCTTGCCGCCGCGGAAGATCATCAGGGTCGGGATCGAGCGCACGCCATAGCGCACGGCGATGTCAGGGTTCTCGTCGATGTTCAGCTTGGCGATCTTGATCTTGCCCGACATCTCCTTGGAAATCTCGTCGAGAGCCGGGGCGATCATGCGGCACGGGCCGCACCATTCGGCCCAGAAGTCGACCAGCACGGGCTCAGCCGAGCCGATGACATCGGTGTCGAAGGAGGATTCGCTGGTGGCCACAGTCATGGCATGTGTTCCTTGTGTCTCCGATCGCATCGGCCGTTGGCGGATCGATGTGGGCGGGCCCGGTCGGGGCGGAAACAGGGATGTTACGCGATTTCCGCCGGATGCGACAGCCGGGATTGCCCCACATCTACGGTCTTCGCGCTTTGTCGGGGCTAGAGGTAGGGGGTCCGGAGGGGACCGTCAAGGGCAGAGCCGGGGGCAAGGGGCTCGCGGCCGCTCACCTTCGCGCGAGGTTCGGAGAAACTCAAGGCCGGCTAGACCAGCCCGAGCCGCCGCTCGGCGGCATCGAGCAGGTCCGCCGGGATCTCGGTCAGCACCGGTCTTGCCGTCCACAGGATTGCGGCGCGGATCGGTTTGCCAGGATGGATCTCGGCGAGAAGCCGCCGGTAGAGCGCCAATTGCGCCACGTACGCGTCCGGCGTCCCAGTTGCATTGGCGGGAGGCGCCCGATTGGTCTTGTAGTCGAGGATGAGCACGTGCGCGTCGGTCACGGCCAGCCGATCGATCTGACCCGACACCAGCGCCTCCTCGCCGTTCGTCCGCTTCAGCCGACCGACGATCGGCACTTCGGCTCGCGAGCCCGGTCCGAACACCGCGGCGAAGCGGCCGTCCTCAAGAACGGCCAGGGCCTCGGCGACGAGGGCCCGCCGCTCCGGCTCGCCAAACACGGCGCCGCTTCTTTCGACATAGGCCCGTGCGGCTTCGGCTCGTCGCTCCGGCTCAAGCACCGGCAGGCACTCCAGCAGCTTGTGGATAAGCGTGCCGCGGACGAGGTCCGGGCTGTCGGGGCGGCGGCTGGAAGCAAGGCTCAGAACCGGAGGCTCAGGCGGCGGCGACGGGTCCTCCTCGCCGGACAGCGCCGTCGACGGCGTCAGCCGGACGGGCCCTCGCTCTTGCTCCGGCCGCCGGTCGATCCAGTCGGGCCAGTCGATCACCGGCACTACCGCCTCGCTGGCGGGGCGGGGGGCAAGCGGCGGCAGATCGCGGGCATGCCAGGTCTGGGCGATCACCTCGCCGTCGGGACCGGGCACGGCCACGAGGCGGCCGGTGGCCTGGAGGCTCGATTCGACGACGCAATGCCAGCAGTCGGCATTCGGCTTGGACTTGCCGGAATAGCCGGCGATGTAGAGCCGGTCGGCGGCCCGGGTCATCGCCACGTAGAGAAGGCGCCGATACTCTTCGTGGGAGCGCGCCCGGACCTCGCCCATGCGCGCCTCGACGATCGCCGGCCGGTCGGCCGCCCGCTCGACGAAGACAAGTGCGGGGGCGTGCCCGGGGGGGGAGCCGGCGACGGCCAAGGCAACGAATTTCGGATCGTGGCTTGCCGACACGGGGGCCGAGCCGGAATCGACGAGAAATACGATCGCCGCCTCGAGCCCCTTCGAGCCGTGCACGGTCATCACCCGAACCTCGTCGCGCGCCTCGTCCATCTCGCGCTTGATGACCGGCTGCGCCGCCTCGATGCCGGCGAGGAAACCGGCGAGCCCGGCCGCTCCCGCCCGTTCCTGTTCGAGCGCGTGGGCGAGGAATTCGTCGAGCACATCGTCCGCCTCGGCGCCAAGCCTGGCGACGAAGCGCCGGCGCGCGCCATCGGCGCCAAGGATGCGGGCAAAGAACTCGTAGGGCGGGACGAGGTCGGCCCGCGCCCGCCAGTCCGACAATTGCTCGTAGGCGAGCCGTGCGGCGGGATCCGTCTCGGCCTTCTCTTGCAGCGCGGTCCACAGCGGGATGCGGCCCTGATCGCGGCCATAGGCGACGGCAAACAGCTGATCGTCGTTCCAGCCGATGAGCGGGCTCTTCAGCACCGCTGCCAACGACAGATCGTCCTCAGCGATCAGCATCGCCCGGCCGAGCGCCATCAGATCCTCGACCGCGATATGGTCGGTCAGCGCCAGCCGGTCGGCGCCGGCGACCGGCAGCCCGCGCTCCTTCAGCACGCGGTTGATGGCGGCAACGAAGCCGTCACGCTTCCTGACCAACACCAGGATGTCGCGCGGCCGCACCCGCTCGCCGGTACCGGGGAGCGGCCCGCCTTGCATCAGCGCCTCGATCTCGCTGGCGATGCGGGTGGCGAGGCGGATATGCGGTGAGGCAGCGACAGGGCGATCGAGCGGCGCCGTCCAGTCCTCGGGCTCGGCGACGTCCTCCGGCCGCAGCATCGGCCAGATCTCCACATGGCCCGGCGACAGGGCGCGCAGCGCCTGATGCTCGGCATAGTCGGCGGGATCCGCGACAACGCCGACCTGCCGTCCGGCGGCGAACACCGCGTCGACGGCTCCGAGCACATCGGCGGTGGAGCGGAAGGAGAGGTAAAGCTTGATATCGTCGAAGATGAACCCGGCGTCGCGGGCGCGTCCGGCGAAGCGACGGCGCATCGCCGCGAACTGGTCGGGCGCCGCCCCCTGGAACGAATAGATCGACTGCTTCTCGTCGCCGACGGCAAACACGGTCCGGTCGAGTTGCCGCTGTCCTTCGCCGGCAAAGAACTCTTCCGACAGGCGCTCGACGATCCGCCACATGTCGGGCGAGGTATCCTGTGCCTCGTCGACCAGGATGTGGCTGATGCCCTTGTCGAGCTTGTACTGTACCCAGGCGGCCGACCGCGAGCGGTCGAGCAGGTGGACGGCGGAGCGGATCAGATCGGAAAAGTCGAGCGCGCCGCGGCCGCGCTTTTCTCGCTCGTATTCACCGATGACGGCATCGCCGATGGTGAGCGCCGCCTCGGTCTCGGCCAGCGTCGCCAGCGCCTTCAGCCGGTCGCGTAAAGTCTCGACACGGGCGCATTCCGCCTCGTAGCGTTCGATGAGGTCGGCGATGTCGCGCTGCACGGCCTTGGTGGCCGGACCGCCGGAACGCCGGTCGCCCTTCTGCGTGAATAGGAATGCCAGCCAGGCGGAGAGCCGCTCCTGACGCCCCGCCCCGTGGCGTGCGACCGTCATGCGCTCGGCCTGATCGCGATCGGTTTTGGCAGTCGAGCGGCCGAGCGCGGCGACGAGGGCATCGCAATAGCCGGCATCGAACACCGGCGAAGCGAGGATCTCCGCCTCGACCGCCGCGATGCTGTCGGCCGGGGCGAGCCCCAGCGCCGCCCTGAGTTGGGCGAGCGCGGCGTCGAGAGTGCCGGCATCGGCGATCCACTCGGCCAGTTCGCCGCGGCGGGCGATCAGGTCGCCGACGAGGGCGTCGAAGCCGAATTCGCCGTGGCGGTCGATGACTCGGCGAAAGGCTATGTTCAGCCGGCTAGTCTCGGCGGCCGTGGAGGCAGCCAGCAGCACCCGGGCCCTGGCACGAGCAAGGAGGTCGCGCTCGCCCGCCTCCTCAAGGATCTCGAAGCGGCCGGGCAGATCGGCCTCAAGCGGGAACTGGTGCAACAGCGATTCGCAAAAGCCGTGAATCGTCTGGATCTTCAGTCCGCCCGGCGTTTCGATCGCCTCGGCGAACAGGCGCCGCGCCTTGTCGGGCGGGCGGCGGGAGACGGCCACGCCCTCGATATCGGCGATCTCACGCGCGAGATCGTCGTCAGCCATCACCGCCCAGCGTCCCAGTTCGGAGAAGACGCGGTTCGACATGGTGGCCGCTGCCGCCTTGGTATAGGTCAGGCAAAGGATTTGATTAGCCGGAACACCTTTCAACAGCAGCCGGATCACCCGGCGCGACAGCACCCAGGTCTTGCCGGAGCCGGCGTTGGCCGAGACCCAGGCCGAGACACGCGGTTCGCTGGCACGGCGCTGACGCGACCGGGTCTCCTCGGGAACCGGCAGCCGACTCATGGTTCGCCCTCCTCTCCCGCAGCCCATTCCTTGACGCGGGCAAGATGGTCGTAGGTGCCACCAGTCGCCTGTTCGAACTGGATGCGCGGTCGCGACAGATAGGCGGTGGCCGGGTTGCGATAGGCGATGATGAGGGCCGTCAGCCGTTCGAGCGCCGCAGTGGCGAGCTCGACGGGGGTCGGCTGACCGGCCCGGGCCGGCGGATCGGCGGCGACGGTCGCAGCGGCACCGCCGTCGCGATTGCCGGAGAGGTGCAGGTAGGTGAGGTTCGCCGGCGGCGCCTTGCCGGGCGCAGTGCCGAAGCCGCCACCGACGAGCACAGCGGCCTCCAACGGCAATTGCGGGGCAAGCAGGCTCATCACCTGCTTCTGCGTCGGCGGCTTGCCGGTCTTGTAGTCGAGGATCGTCGGCGCCCCGCTGCCGGCAACATCGATACGGTCGGCGCGGGCGACGAGCGTGAACGTCTCGCCCATCACCGGGATCTCCAGTTGGCCGGACACCTCGGTCAGCCGCCGCTCGATCTTCTCGCCGCGACCGGCCTCCCAGTCGAGGACGAAGCCGGCGATCCGCTCAAGCCGTGGTCGCCACAAAGCGACGATTTCGGGAAAGGCGGCAAAGTCCTTCAGCCGGTCGTCGGCATGGCGCAACAGGTCGGCGAGCGCCGCACCATCGCTGATGCCGTTCCAGGTGGCGACGAATCGCGCCAGCACGTCATGCACCAGCAGTCCGCGGTCCGCCGCATCGGGCGCGGCGCCGATCGCTTCGAGCGGTTCGAGCCGGAGGATGTAGCGGGCATAGAGCGCGTAGGGGTCGCGGATCCAGGTCTCGATCGCGGTGACCGGCAGCCGCGTCGGCCGGGCCTCGACCGGCGGGCACGGCGCTGGACGGGCGACGGAGGCGATGCGGAGGATGCCGCGGTGGTCCAACTGACGTGCGATCGCCAGGAAGCGGTCGCCGCGAGCAGCGACGGCTTTGGCCGGCGCTTCGCCGGCGACGGTCAGCAACCGCTGCAGCCAGCGCGAGGCGACCGTCGGCGCGGTGCCGGCCTTGGCCGAGCGGGTGAGGATCACCTCCGGCGCCGCCATTCCCTGCACCACGTCGTGCGCGGCGAGCCCGATGCGCCGCTCCGGCGCCTCCAGGCCGACCTCGGCCCGCATCGGCCGGGACAGCCACGGATCGCTCTTGGCGGTATTCGGCCAGGCGCCCTCGTTGAGCCCACCGAGAATCAGCCGGTCGACCGACTGCAGGCGCGCCTCCAACGGCCCCCAGATGGCGAGCCGCGTCTCGCCCGGTGCCCGCCGCCTGACCCGGGCATCGCCGAGCACGGCCGCGATGAAGCCGGGGTAGTCGGCGGGGCGGAGCCGCAGGACACCAGCCGGTGACTTCGCCGCTGCGATCAGTCGGGCAAGGCTCGCCGCCAGGGCCCCGCCCGCCTCACCGGCATAAAGGGTCGTCGCCGCTTCCTCGCCCGGCACGGCGGAAGCGGCCTCCATCGCCGCGACATGGGCTTCGAGGAGATCGGCGAGATCGACGGGCCCGCGGCGATCGGCGAAGGCTTCCAACGGTTTCAGCGCCGCTTCCAGGCGGCCGGCGAGATCGCGGGCGCCGCGCCAGTCGGCGGGCTTGAGGCGCCGCCGGGCCGCAGGCGGATGAGCGTGCCTGTCGATGGCCTCGTCCTCCGCCGATTCGAGCGCAGCGAGAAGGCCGGCACTGCCAGGGCGCGGGCACGGTCCGCGCAGGGCGGCAATTTCCAGGATGCGCGCCCGATGGCGGGCATCGCGGCGGGCAAGACCGAAGGCGGCGAGTGGGTGCTGCATCAGCGCCACCAGCGTGACGCAGTCGTAGCCTTCGAGCGCCACTTCTACGACGAGGCGGGCAAACACCGCTGGCGGCGTCTGGGACAGGGGCGTACCGGCCGAATCGTCGACGCTGAGGCCCCAGCGTGCCAGTTCGACGCCGACGCGGCGGGCGAGATTGCGGTCGGGGGTGACCAGTGCGGCGCGGCGGCCGGGCGTCTCCAGCGCCTCGCGCAGGGCGAGCGCAATGGCAAGTGCCTCTTCCGGTTCGGACCGCGCGGCGACGAGGCTGACGCCTTCAAGCGCCGCCAGCCGGCGTGCCTCGGGGAAGCGCTCGCCGAGGTCGCGCCAGCGATCCGTCGTCTCGGCCGGCCGCATCGCCTCGGCGAGGAGCTGCAGCCGGTCGGCAAACGCCGTGTCGGTCTCCGGTTCGAGTGGCTCGACCTCCCGACGCGTCGTCCGTAGCCGGCGCAACAACAGCTTCAACCCGTATTGCGGATGGCCGGCGACGGGTGGCCGCTGCGGATCATCGTCGCTACCGATGGCCTGCCAGCCGTCATCGTCGAGGCACCGGTCGAGGCCCGGCAGCACGACGGCGCCATTCGGCAGCCGCGCCACCACATCGAGGAGCGCGGCGGTCGCCGGAATGGAGCCGGTCGAACCGGCGGCGACGATCGGCCCGGCCGGTGGATGGGCAGCCAGGCGCGCGGCCTCCGCCCGGACCTGGGCATCGCGATGGGCGATCGGATCGGCGCGGCCGCTCGCCTGAAGAAGCCGCGGCCATTCCTCGGCAACGAGCTTCAGGAAGGCGAGCGTCAGTTCCCAGTGCTCGGCGTGTTCCTCGGGAACGAGCGTCTGCAGGCTTCCCCAATCCGCTCCTTCGCTTGCCATCTGGTCCATCAGCCGCAACAGCGACTGCGCCAGATTGACGGCATCGGCCGGCGAGGACGGAACGGTCGGCGGCTGGCCGGTGACGGGGTTGATGAGTGTCGCGGCGACGGCGTCGCGCCAGCCGATGACGAGCCGCGTCATGGCGATGAGCCGTTCGGTGGCATCGATCGGGTCATCGAGGCTCGGACCGAGCCCCACGTCGATGCCGAGGCCGTCGTCGTCGACGTCGCCGATGGCGCGGATGCGCGGCAGGATCACCGCGCGGCCGCCGAAACGCTGCAGGAATGCCTCTGTCAGCGCGCGGGCCGCACGCCGGGTCGGCAACAGGATGGTTGCTTCGCTGAGGGAGTGGGGATCGTCGAGGGGCCGAAAACCGGGGATGATGCGCCCGTCGACGAGCGCATCGACCAGCACGTTGAGGAACGGGCGCGTCGGATCGATCGAATAGAGCCGCGGCACCGCGGCCAGCCCGTCAGCCATGTCCGATCACGCGGCGCTCGCCTCGATCGCCGCCTCCGCCTCGGAAATCGCCTCGGGCGTGCCGACATGCAGCCATTGCCCCTCCATGCGCACGCCGTAGAGACGGCCGGCATCGAGCGCCCGGTCGAACACGAGGTTCAGCGAGAAGGGCTCGTCCGCCGGCGCGTCGGCGAAGGCGCGCGGATGCAGCACGGCGGCGCCGGCATAGACGAAGGGGGCGATGCGCTGCGGCTGCCGGCGCATGAGCTGGCCGATGCCGTTCATCGAGAAGTCGCCCTGACCGCTATAGCCGACCGCCGACACGGTCGGCGACAGCATCAGCAGAACGTCCATCCCCTCGTCGTCCCAGGCATCGGCGAGGAGCCGCAGGTTGGGCTTCACGCCTTCGATCCAGGACGAGTCGGAATTGAACACAAAGAACGGTTCGTCGTGGAAATAGCGCAGCGCGCGGCGGATCCCGCCACCCGTATCGAGCAGGATA
The DNA here is from genome assembly GCA_031291575.1 of Ancalomicrobiaceae bacterium. GTDB lineage: Bacteria > Pseudomonadota > Alphaproteobacteria > Rhizobiales > Ancalomicrobiaceae > CAIYYN01. The sequence continues at coordinate 31,837 of JARLIT010000177.1, read as the reverse complement.
TCGCGTTCGTCGGAGACGATGATCCGCGGGTAGGACCGCCGGGTGACATGGAATTCGACGAGGTCGGCGAGGTAGTGCACGTTGACGACGACGGTATCAACGCCGACGGCGGCCAGCCGATCGAGCCCATGGTCGATCAGCGCCTTGCCGCCCACTTCGACCAGCGGCTTCGGCGTCGTCGCCGAAATCGGACGCATGCGTTTGCCCAGGCCGGCGGCAAGCACCATGGCGCGGCGGATCAGGGAATGGGGCACGGGTTCAGTCATGGATGCGTATACTCGGACAGGATCGGACCAACCGCAACTGCCACGCCTCACGCGACAGCACCATGACGCTCATACCACAAGCGCAGCCCAGCCAGCGCGGGATGGGCAAGCGACCTCGAAAGATATGCCGTTATGCGCGGATAATGCTCAAGATAGGGCAGTCGGCCGTCACGGCGAGCCAGCCGGGCAAAAACACCGAGGATCCGGCTTGCCCTGAGCGCCGCCAGGATGCGGTAAGCGCGCCCGAAGGCAGCCGGCGAGAACCCGGGGGCGTCCAGTCGTCGGCAGTCGCAGTAGTGCGCGATCAACTCGTTCTCCAGGTCTTCCGGCACGGTGACGCGGGCGTCTTCGGCCAGCGACGCAACGTCATAGGCGGGATGGAGGAACGCGGCGTCCTGGAAGTCGATGAGGCCGATGCGGGCGATGCCCACGCGCTCTGGTAGCCACAGGAGATTGGGCGAGTGGAAGTCGCGCACCCCCCAGGTAGTCGGGCCGGCAGCGACCTCGTCGATCAGCGGCCGCCATAGCGCGGCGAATTCGGTCCTCTCATCCGGCGTCGGACCTCGGCCAGAGACTTCCAGTACGGCCCAGTCGAGGAAGGGATCGAGCTGGGACAAGAGGTCGTCGGCCGAATACAGCGGCAGGCGATAGCGGCCGCCTTCGCCGTCGGCGATCTCAGCCGGCAGGGTACGACCGTGCAGGCTGGCCAGCAGCTCAACGGCCGTCCGATAGCGCGTCGGCACCGGCGCGCCCATCTCGGCAACGAATTGATCGCCGAGATCCTCCATCAGGACGAAGCCCTTGACGGCGTCATGGGCATCGATACGCGGGGCTGACAGGCCGAGGCCGCCGAGCCCGCGGGCGAGCGCGACGAAAGGTCGCGTGCCTTCGGCGAGCTTGGCGGCGGCGCGCCAGGCAACGCGCGCGCGCCCTTCAGCATCGTCCGTCTCGGGCGGATGGTTCATCAGGACGAAGCAGGCATCGCCGTGGCGCACGCGTTCAAGTGCACGCGCCGAGGCATCCGATTTCAGATGCCGGCGGCGGGCGTCGGCGAGGCCGGCGCTTTGCAGGAAATCGCGGACGGCAAGGGTGCGGGCGAGCCGTCCGCCCCAATGATGCTCCGAGCCCGACAGAACGGCGAGCCGGGCGTTCGGATCGGAGCCGATCGACAGGCTCAGCGTCAGCGCATCCTCGGGAATGAGGCCCTCGGCGCGCTCGGGCCATTCGATCAGCGCCGCGCCCGACCGGATCGCCTCGTCGAAGCCGATTTCGTCGAGTTCCTGCGGATCGCCCAGCCGGTAGAGATCGAAATGCGCGATGGCGAAGCGGGGGAAGTCGTAGACCTGCACCAGCGTGAACGTGGGGCTCGGCACCTCCAGTTCGGCGTCATCGGCGACGGCTCGGATCAGCGCCCGGGCGAAGGCGGTCTTGCCGCTGCCCAGATCCCCTTCCAGCCGGATGACGTCGCCGGGGCTGAGGATCGCGGCCAGATCCTCCGCCAGCAGCACCGTCGCCGCCTCGTCGGCAAGGGCAATCGTGCGGCTCGCCCAAGCCACGGGCTCAGCCACGGCGTTCGGCGCCTATGGCATCGGGGCGGTTGGAGGTCTGGCGCTGGTTGACGGGAAATCGGCACGTCACCGTGGTGCCACGGCCAGCGACCGAATCGATCGCAATCTTGCCGCCGTGCAGCTCGACGAAGCTTTTCACTACCGAAAGGCCGAGGCCCGCGCCGGACCGATGCGGTCCCTGGCGGCGGGCGTAGAAGCGGTCGAAGACTGAACGGATCTGTTCCTCGGGAATGCCCGCACCTTCGTCGGCGACGGTGAAGACGACCTCGTCGCCGTCGCGCGCCGTGGCGACATGCACCGTGCCGCCGTCGCTGGAAAACCGCACGGCATTGGCAATCAGGTTGAACAGCAGTTGGCGGATACGCTTTTCGTCCGCCTCGAACGAACCGATGTCGGTGGGGAGGTCGGCGTCCAGCGTCAGCCGGCCGGCCTCGATGCGATCCTTCACCCCTTCGATCGCCGCATGCACGGTGCCGACGATGTCAACCTCGGACAGCTGCAGCTGCATGATGCCAGCGTCGATGGTGGCGAGATCAAGGATGTCGTCGACGATCGCCATCAGCGCCTGGCTCGACGACATGATGTGATGGGTGTAGTCGCGCTGCTTGTCGTTGAGATCGCCGAAGCGCGGGTCGTCGAGGAGGTGGGCAAAGCCGATGATGTTGGTCAGCGGCGAGCGCAATTCGTAGGAAACGAGGCCGACGAAGTCGGTTTTGGTGCGGTCGGCCTCCATCAGCGCTTCGGCCTTGTCGGTCAAGGCGCGCTCGACGTTCACCGTGTCGGTGATGTTGACGAAGGTTACTAGCGTGGCGCCGTCCGGCAGCGGCACAGTGGCGTATTCGAGCACCGAACCGTCGCGGCGGTCCATGCGGCCGGACAGCCGGATGCGACTGTCGGCGAGCCCGGCGACCGCCTGCTGCAGGCGTCGCCAGGTCTCCGGAGCCTCATGCATCAGGCCGCACAGCGAGATGACGTCGGCGATGTGCGGCGAAGAGGAAAGCGTTTCCTTCTCCAGCTTCCACAGCGCGGCGAAGGACGGGTTCCACAGCCGCATCTTGCCGTCAGAGCCGAACACGGCGACGCCTTCCGACAGGTGGTCGAGCGTCTCGCCCTGCACGCGCAGCAACGAATTGTTGCGCTGCTCGAGCTCCAGCCGCTCGGTAACGTTCTCGTAGACGTAAGTGACGCCGCCTTGCGGATGCGGGTTGGCGATGACCCTGAGCGTCTGGCCGTCGGGCAGGTGCCACCAGTATTCGCGCGCCTCCACCGCATGGTAGGCGGCCAGCATGTCGCGCTTCCAGCCGCGGAAGTCGGCCTGTTCGGGCAATTTGCGCGCGGCGCGGATCTCGTCCAGCACGATGCCGTCTTCCGGATGGCTGTCGAGGAACTTGGCGTCGAGCCCCCACAATGCGCGATAGGCGGCGTTGTAGAACTGCAGCTTCTTGTCCGCACCGAAGATGGCGACCGCGGTAGCCAACTGGTCGAGCGTGCGGGCGTGGAAGTCGACGGTGCGGCGCAACTCGGACTGGACGGCCTCGAGCGCCGAGACGTCAGTGGCGAGCCCGGCGGTGCCTTCGGCGAGAGCGACGTCGACGACGTCGTAGACGCGGCGCGATCCCGCAACGATGACCGGCAGGCGCTCGGCCACGACGGCCCGATCGGAATGCGCCCGCATGATCGCCTTGCAGCCGTTGCCGTCGAGGAGTTCGGCCCCCTGTCGGATGGCTTCTTCGGCGCTCGCCATCTCGACGGCGCGGGTGTAGGCGGCGTTGACCCAATTGAGCCGACCGTTGCGGTCCTTCACCCACACCGGCATGTCGAGCGCGTCGAGAAGCGTGCGCAGCCCGGTGACGGTCTCGCTCAGCACTTCGAAATGCTCTCTCAACTCGGCGTGGCGGGTGCGCTCTTCCGAGAGGTCGCGGAAGCGGACGAAAGGCTGGCCGCCGCTCGCCCGACCGACCGCCTCGATGCTGCCGTCGGCATGGGTGGCGAGTTCGAGGTCGAAGCCGAGGCCGCTCGAGCGCAGTTCGTCGATCGCGTGTTCGAGGCGGGCGGCCGATTCGTGGGTCAGCCAGGAGCCGAAGGCCATGAACTGGGCGCGCGCGGCAGGGGCCGCGCCGGAGCCGAGGGTTCCCATCAACATCGGCGGCTCGTCGGGGCGCCCCCAGGCGAGCGTCAACTGGTCGCCGGCGTTGAGGAGCCCCTCGCTGCGGTCGATCTGCACGCGCAGGTCGGCATTCTCGGCCCGAGTCCGGTCGACGATCTCGGCAGCCCGGCTGCGGGCGCGCATCAGCAGCACCGCACAGGCGACCGCCACGGTCATGACGCCGACGAGAGCGGCAGTCAGCATGATATCGTGCGGATTATAGACGGAAGCTGGATCGGGGTCGGCGACGGCGACGGCTGAGCAGGCGACCGCTGACACCATGACGGTGGTGAGCGACGCAGCTGTGAACGTCGAAATCCATCGCAAGGACGGAATCCCCCACCGTCCCTTCGAAGCAGTCATGCCGAAGGCCCTCAAAAGCGTCGAACTGTCATGAACTCGTGCCTGACGCGCCGTGGGCCAAGATGGACGCGACCCCCTCGCGAATCACTTTGACGATACAGCGTTCGTGAATCGCTGAGGAGAGTCCTGGGTGGGAAAAATCAAAGGGTCACGTTACTGCGTAACGCGACCCCCAGATCTAGAAAAACGAAGGGTGAACGATCAATACCGGTAGTGATCCGGTTTGAACGGACCCTCAGGCGTCACGCCGATATAGGCGGCCTGTTCGCTGGAAAGCTTGGTGAGCTTCACGCCGAGCTTTTCGAGGTGCAGCGCGGCAACCTTTTCATCGAGGCGCTTCGGCAGCGTGTAGACCTGTTTCGTATAGGCGGAGCCGTTGGTCCACAGCTCAATCTGGGCCAGCGTCTGGTTGGTGAAAGAGGCCGACATGACGAAGCTCGGATGGCCGGTGGCGTTGCCGAGATTGACCAGACGGCCTTCCGACAGGACGATGATCTTCTTGCCGTCGGGGAACTCAACGTGGTGGACCTGATCCTTGATCTTGTCCCACTTGAAGTTCTTCAAGCCGGCAATCTGAATTTCCGCATCGAAGTGCCCGATGTTGCAGACGATGGCGTTGTTCTTCATCGCCCGCATGTGGTCGACGGTGATGACGTCCTTGTTGCCGGTCGCCGTGACGAAGATGTCGGCGGTCGGCGCCAGGTCTTCCATCGTCTTGACGTCGTAGCCTTCCATCGCCGCCTGCAGCGCGCAGATAGGATCGGCTTCGGTGACGACGACGCGGGCGCCGCCGTTGCGCAAGGAGGCGGCCGAGCCCTTGCCGACATCGCCGTAGCCGCAGACGACGGCAACCTTGCCGGCGAGCATGACGTCAGTGCCGCGGCGGATGGCGTCGACGAGGCTTTCACGGCAGCCGTAGAGATTGTCGAATTTCGACTTGGTCACGGAGTCGTTGACGTTGATGGCCGGGAACGGCAGTTCGCCCTTCTTGGCCAGTTCGTAGAGGCGGTGCACGCCGGTCGTCGTCTCTTCCGACACGCCCTTGATGGCGGCGCGGATGGCCGAATAGAAGCCCGGCTTTTCCTTCAGATAGCGCTTGATGACGGCGAACAGGGCTTCCTCTTCCTCGTTTTGCGGATTGTCGAGGATCGAGGGATCCCTCTCGGCCTTGGGGCCAAGGACGGTCAGAAGCGTGGCGTCGCCACCATCGTCGAGGATCAAATTGGGGTAGCCGCCGTCCTGCCACTCGAAGATCTTGTGGGCATAGTCCCAGTACTCGGGCAGGCTCTCGCCCTTGAAGGCGAACACCGGCGTGCCCTTGGCGGCGATCGCCGCGGCGGCATGGTCCTGAGTGGAGAAGATGTTGCACGAAGCCCAGCGCACCTCGGCGCCGAGCGCCTGCAGCGTCTCGATCAGCACTGCCGTCTGAATGGTCATGTGCAACGAGCCGGCAATGCGTGCGCCCTTCAGCGGCTGCGACGGGCCGTATTCGGCGCGGCAGGCCATCAGACCGGGCATCTCGCCCTCGGCGATGTCGATCTCCTTGCGGCCCCAATCGGCCAGACCCAGATCCTTGACGAGATAGTCGGCGCTCATCGGCAACTCCTTTAGGTGCGGCCGGCTCGGCGACAGGCCGACCGGCATACGGCAAATCGGCGGGCAGTTTGGCCCGCGAGTTGCCCGGGCTTATAGCCGAGCCGAACGAACCATTCAATAAGGACATAAAGATTTCTTTATATCCGCAGTTAAGGAAGTTCTGCATAATGATGGCGGTTCGCTGGCGGCGCCAGCGGCGCAGCCTTGCCTCTGTCCTTCCGTCCTCGCTTCCGGCACACTTTCTCCCGGTGATGCGGCTCGATTCCCCGCGACCTCGGAGGATTTCCCATGCTCAGAAGCGATTTCGTCACCACCGGCCTCGAATTTCAGACCTATCGCATCGTCCGCGAGATGGGCGTCGCCCACGGCATCGTCGTGCGCTCACGCTCGGTGATCGGCAATTTCTTCGGTTCGATACAGACCATCTTCGGCGGCAACATCACGGTCTACACCCAGTTGTGCGAGCAGGCGCGGGCGGAGGCCTTCGAAAAGATGCTGGCGGACGCCGGCACGCTCGGTGCCAACGGCATCATCGGCTTCCGTTTTGCCTCGACGGAACTCGGCCAGGGACTGTCTGAAGTGCTGGCGTACGGCACCGCGGTGTTGCTCGAGCCGAAGCGCTGACCGCTCCCTTCGTCGTTTTTCGTATGCGCGTTCGTGTGCTATGCGAAGCGACCGGCCAAGCCGGGCCGCCGATTTTTGGTGTCTGACACTGTTGGAGCATTCCGAATGTCCGAAATTGAACTCCCTGAGCCGCCCACGGGCAGCGACCGCGGTTTTTTCAACGCCATCGCCATTGCCGTGGCTCTGATCTCCGCCTTCATGGCCGTCACCAAGATCAAGGACGACAATATCGTCCAGGCGATGCAGAAGGCGCAGGCCGAGACCGTCGACTACTGGAACGAATTTCAGGCCCGCCGGCAGCGGCAATTCGGCGTCGAACTGGCAATTGCCCAACTGAAGGCAACCCAGCCGGATGGCGAGGCGCGCAGCAAGTCGATCGAGGACTGGCAGAAGACCGCCGACACCTACAAGGCGCGCGCCGAGGAAGCCTCGACCAAAGCCAAGGCACGCCAGGCCGACTATGACGCCGGCAACAACCGCGATGATCTGTTTGATCTCTCAGATGCGCTTCTGTCGGTGTCACTGGCCATGTTCGCGGTCACCGCGCTGACCCGTGTGCGTTGGCTGTTCGGCCTGGCCTCGCTCCTCGGCGCTGGCGGCATGGTGTTCGGCGTCGGCGGCTTCAACAACTGGATGGTCCTGCACGACAGCGTCAAGGTGCTGACCGACTTCCTCAGCTGATCGACCGGCAAACTGCGACGCCCGGCGCGCGGCATCAGACGCGGGCGTGGCGGAGCGCATCCTCGATCCGGCGGATCACCGCGACGACGGCCGCGGTGATCCACGAGCTGGCGGTTGCCCGCCAGCCCGAACGACATCATGGCGTAGGCATTGTGACTTTGCGGCTGGCGAGATCAATCTTGAAGTGGTCGATGACATCCGGGGTCACGACCTGACCAGGGGCATATTGGGCACCGAGGCTGACGACCTCGATCAGCGTTTCACTCACTTCGATCCGCAGAAATCCGTAGCGCTCGTGATCGTATTGTTCGAGCGTGAGCTCTGCGTCGACCTCCTGTGGGACTGTCGGATAGCTGCCGTTCACTTTCTGCAGCCGACCCAGCCGGGTATAGCCGCCGTTGCCGGATACCAAGCAGGTCACCGCGGTGCCATTTGCCGGCTGATGCAAGAAGCGTTGATAGTTGTGCACGTGTCCCGACAGGACGATATGCGGATATACGCCTGTGGCGGCGAAAGCGCTGGTAAGGATGTGCGACACCGCGCTGCTGCCGGAATGATCGGTGTCGCCGGAAAACGGCGGGTGATGGATGGCGACGATCAGCGCTTTCGACTTGTCGGCGGCGGTCAACTCTGCGTGGAACCAGTCGATCTGGTCCTGATGGAGTTCGCCTTCGGTCTCGCTGACGTTGGAGAATAGACCGATGATCGTGGCCAGTGGCGTGATGAACGTCCAATAGACGTTCGGCAGATCCATCTGCGTCCGCCCCGAACCGGTCTTGAACGAGCCCAATTGATGCGGATTCTTCGACATGAAATTCTGCACATAACCATCGAGCGGCACTTTGTTGGGGTCGATGGCGCCATCCTGGGGATCATCCGGTTGGCAATCGTGGTTGCCCGGAATGGCGACGATGAAGGCGGGATACTCTTGATAGGTCGCATAGAAATCGTCGCCGTATTTGTCGATGTCGCCTGCAAAATAGACAACATCGCCAAGATGATAGCAGAAAGCAGGCTTCGACTGAGCATCAAGCGCCTCTGCATCGTCAGTCATCATCTGAGCGACGAATTGCTTCTGCTGCCCCCGGAAGTCGCCGGTATCCCCCAGACTGTGAAACACGAGCTTGCCGGCTTGCTTGATCGCCTGAATGTCGCTCTGCGGCAGCAGTCGCGACAGATCGTAGCGGTAGGGGGCCGGGCCGTTTGGCTGCGGCAGCGGCTGAAATGGAAAGTGTGTCGGAACAAAGCGCTTGGATTGGGGTACCAGGCGATCGGTGGCGAGCGCCGGCATAGCATGGCTGCGCCGACCGTTGGCACCTTCACCCGTGGAAAAGGCGTGCGTCGTCATGGGATTCCTCCCTCATCAAGCCGGATTGATCGCTTTTGCTCGAGCCGACGCCGTCTCGGGAATAATAATACGCCGGCCTGGACTGGAAATGTTATCCGCCAACTAAGCCCGAGCGATACTAGCTCAGGTAGAACGAGTATTGGGTACAATACATAGATTGTCAATCCGCGAATTGTGACACCTGACGCTCGATGCCGGAGTGTAAGCTACGGTCAGATATCAAACTTGTCCTATACACTCGGCCCGTCTGCCAACCCAACACAGCTGGTGCGGCAATACGCGCAGGTGTAAATTCCAACCCTCGACGGGAGGCCCCGCATGTACCGTCCGCCGGTCTTCGACGAACCGCGCATCGACGTCCTGGTCGCCGCCATGCGCGCCTATCCGCTCGGGCTTCTCGTCCGCAATGGCCCCGAAGGGCTGACGGCGGACCTCATTCCCTTCCTTCTCGCCGACGACGACGGCTCCCGCCGGCTGCTCGGCCATGTCTCGCGCGGCAATCCGCTCTGGCGCGAGGTCCGGGCGGCGGAACCGGTGCTGGTCGCCTTCTCCGGGCCCGAGCACTACGTCTCACCGTCCTGGTATGCGACCAAGGCGGCGACGGGAAAGGTCGTGCCGACCTGGAACTACGTCGTCGTCGAGGCACATGGGACGATCCATGTGCACGACGATGCCGAATGGACGGGCCGGCAGATCCGGGCCCTCACCGAAGCGCAGGAATCCACCCGGTCCGAGCCGTGGGGCGTCGACGACGCGCCGGCCGAATTCCTGGCCCAGCAGGTACGCGGCATCGTCGGCATCGAGATCGTCGTCGACCGTCTTGCCGGCAAGTGGAAGGTCAGCCAGAACCGAACCGAGGCCGACCGGGCCGGGGTCGCCGCCGGACTGACCGCCGAGGCGTCGGGCGAGGCGGCGGCGATGGCCGCACTGGTGGCCGCGAGGATCGCCCCCGAAAGCGGCTCTTGACACGTCCGCCGCTTGGTCCTTAATTCGGCGGACATCGTGGTCATTTGAGCCGGCCGGCTTGCCGCCACGTAAAACAAAGCGCTAAAAAAGGCCGGGGTACGAGAGCGCACCCGGTCTTTGCTGTGAAAGCAGGCCGGGTTTTGTCGTATCTGCGACCCCTTGCGCTCCGTGAAGGACGTTCCATGACCAAGACCTCCAGCCGCCCGCTCCGCCCAGCCACCCAAGCTGTCCATACCGGCACCCTCCGCTCCCAGTTCAACGAGACGTCGGAAGCCCTGTTCCTGACGCAGGGCTATGTCTACGACAGCGCCGAGGAGGCGGAAGCGCGGTTTCTGAACCTGTCGCCCGGCTACCAGTATTCGCGTTTTGCCAACCCGACCGTGACGATGTTCGAGGAGCGGATCGCGGCACTCGAAGGGGCGGAGGTGGCGCGGGCCACGGCGACCGGCATGGCGGCGGTGACGGCTGCCATCCTCAGCCAGGTCAGCGCCGGCGATCACGTCGTCGCGGCCAAGGCGCTGTTCGGCTCCTGTCTCTACATCGTCGAGGACCTCTGTCCGCGCTTCGGCATTACCTCAACGCTGGTCGACGGCAAGGATCTCAGCGCCTGGAAGGCGGCGGTTCGTCCGAATACCAAGGCCTTCTTCCTGGAAAGCCCGACTAACCCCACACTCGAGGTGTACGACATCGCCGCCATCGCCGACATCGCGCATGCGGCTGGCGCCCGCCTCGTCGTCGACAACGTGTTCGCCACGCCGGTGTTCCAGTCGCCCTTAAAGCTCGGCGCCGACGTCGTCGTCTACTCGGCGACCAAGCACATCGACGGCCAGGGCCGCTGCCTCGCCGGTGTGGTGCTGTCGTCGAAGGACTTCCTGGAAAAGCACCTGCAGGTGTTCATCCGCCAGACGGGCCCGTCGATCAGTCCGTTCAATGCCTGGGTGATGCTGAAGGGGCTGGAAACGCTGTACCTGCGCGTCGAGAAGCAGGCCGCCAACGCCGCTCTCGTCGCCGATGCGCTGGCCAAACACCCGGCAGTCTCCCGCCTCATCTATCCCGGCCGTGCCGACCATCCGCAGGCCGAGATCGTAAAGAAGCAGATGACCGGCGGCTCAAGCATGATCGCCTTCGCGGTGAAGGGCGGCAAGGCCGGTGCCTTCGCGCTCGAAAACGGGCTCGAGGTCATCAAGATCTCCAACAATCTCGGCGATGCCAAGAGCCTGATCACCCATCCGGCGACGACGACGCATCAGCGGCTGAAGCCGGAACAGCGGGCGGAACTCGGCATTTCCGACGGGCTCCTGCGCCTCTCCATCGGCCTCGAGGATCCGGCCGATCTGATCGAGGACCTGGAGTCCGCGCTGTCGGGACTGACACTTGCCGATGCGGCGGAGTGACCCAGAGCCCCTTGCCCGACGCTCCGGTCCCCGCCACGCAGTAGGGACGATCCCCCGCACGCGCAACCCCTTGCACCGCCGGCCGGGTCCCATTGCCGCCGCCACCTGCTAGCCGGCTGAGGATTGACTCGCCTTCCCCAAACGATCTATCGCAGGGCCTGGAGCATTTTCCGATCGGACGAGCCCCGTCCGATCGGGATATTCCGCAAGCGCGAATTTGACATCCGAGTGCTGCCTGCCAGCCCTCCCGCTCAAAATGACGAATTCGAAGCTGTTTGAGACTGACGAGTTTGCCAGTTGTCCTTTGATTTCGACATGTGCATCCGGCCGGACCGCAAGCGGGCAGCAAACGTCGGAATCGGACCATGCCGCCATAGACGTCCGGGAGATTGACGACGGTGTACGAAACCATCACGCATGATATCCGCATCGCCGTCACGCCGGAGTATCTGGACGACAAGTCCGATCCGGCCGAGAACCGCTGGGTCTGGTCCTACACGATCGAGATCACCAACCTGTCCGACCGGCCCGTGCAGCTGCGCTCGCGCTATTGGCGCATCACCGACGCGCGCGGACGGCTGCAGGAGGTGCGCGGTCCGGGGGTCGTCGGCGAGGAACCGGTGATCAAGCCGGGAAGGTCCTTCGGCTATACGTCTGGTTGCCCGCTCTCCACCCCGTCTGGCTTCATGGTCGGCGAATACGAGATGGAGGACGAGACCGGCAAGCGCTTCTCCGTCGCCATCCCCGCCTTCTCGCTCGACACGCCTGACGAGCGGCGCAGGCTGAATTGAGCGGCGGCGCGATCGGGCGGAACGAGACGCCTGTCTGCGTAGCCGGCGGCGAACCGGCATCATTGCCCAGACTGATCTCCTTCATTGCGTCAGGGCAGCCATGTCGCACCAATGCGGCCGGCTGGTGCTATCACTTGGCCGGACAACGTTTTCGAACACTGCAATGAAAATGGCGATCCTCCTTGTTGCGCTTCTCGTCGTCCTGGCTGCGGGCGTCGTCGCCGCTGTCCGCATAACCGAGCCGAGGCGCCCGCCGCCGATCGCCTCCATCGAGCGCACTGAATCCGGCCTTGCCAGAACGCTCAGCGATCTGCCGCCGATCTCAAAGCTCGCGGTCGCCCATGGCGCGCCCCTCGCCTATCGCCTCTATCCCGGTCAGGCCGGTCACGGCGTCGTCCTCTTGGTGCACGGATCATCCGGCCATTCGGTCGTGATGCATCCGCTCGCCTCGGCACTGTCGCGCGCGGGGCTGACCGTCTATGCGGTCGACCTGCGCGGCCACGGCGAGACGGCCCCCCTCGGCGACATCGACTACGCCGGGCAACTCGACGACGACATCGCCGAACTCGCCGATTTCGCCGCCAGCCAGCATCCGGGCGAGCGGCGGCTCGTCGTCGGTCATTCGCTCGGCGGCGGCTTCGCGCTTCGTACCGCGGCCAGCGTCGGCGCCAGCCGGTTTGCCGGCTTCATCGCGCTGTCGCCCTACGTCGCGGCTGATTTCCCCGGAAATCGGGCATTGTCCGGCGGCTGGGCCAATGTCTCGATCGCCCGCATCATTGCGCTGACGGTGCTCGACCGGTTCGGTATCACCGCCTTCGACTGGCTACCGGTCATCGCCTACGCCGTGCCGGAGACGGCTCACGGCGTCCGCACCGCGACCTATTCGCACAGGCTGCTGGAGAACGCCTCCTTCCCGCGCACGTGGACGGAGGCTTTCGCCCGGATCGAGCGGCCAACGCGGGTCATCATCGGCGACGACGACGAATTGTTCGACGCGGCAACCTATCCGACCGCCTTCCGCCAATATGCGCCGGCAATTCCAGTCTCCCTGGTGCCGGGCGTGTCGCACATGGGGATGATCCTCGACCCGCGGGCCAACGAGGTCACCGTCGCGACGGCGTTGCAGCTGCTGCACGACTGAGGCCGCTTGGCTGAACGACCCGTGCAATCGCGGGGCCTTGCGCCCGGCGGACGCCGATCGGACCTTCAGACCACGGCGCCGGCGAACTGGTCGTCGAAGGAATACCCAGAGCCGCGCACGGTGCGGATCGGGTCCTTGTCGCGGCCGCGATTGATTGCCTTCCTGAGCCGTCCGACATGCACGTCGACGGTGCGCTCATCGACATAGACGTCGCGGCCCCAGACGCCGTCCAACAGCTGTTCACGACTGAACACGCGGCCCGGCGACTGCATCAGAAATTCCAGAAGGCGGAATTCGGTCGGCCCAAGGTGGACCTCGCGGTTCGAACGGCGGACGCGATGGGTCTCGCGATCGAGTTCGATGTCCCCGGCGCGCAGAAGCGTGGAGACAAGCTCCGGCCGGGTCCGCCGCAGCATGGCACGCACGCGCGCCATCAGTTCGGGCATCGAAAACGGCTTGACCACATAGTCGTCGGCGCCGGTCGACAGGCCGCGGATGCGCTCGGATTCCTCGCCGCGCGCCGTCAGCATGATGATCGGCAGGCGCTCGGTCTCCTGTCGTGCCCTGAGGCGCCGGCACAACTCGATGCCGGACAGGCCCGGCAGCATCCAGTCGAGCACCAGGAGATCCGGCGGCGATTCCTTCAGCCGCGTGTCGGCCTCGTCGCCACGCAGACAGGTTTCAACCTCATACCCCTCCGCCTCGAGGTTGTAGCGCAGCACGAGGCTCAGAGGTTCTTCATCTTCGACGATCAGCACGCGGGCCATGGACGGCTCACCTCGGTCGGACGGATGTCACGGGGGGCAGTCGCAAGGCGCCGATCACTTGGCGTCCGGCGACGCGAGCGTGCTGGTTTCGTCGCTCTTGTGGCGTTCGGTGGTCAGCTGTTCGCCGGTGGAGACGAAGTAAACCGTCTCGGCGATGTTGGTAGCGTGATCGCCGATGCGCTCGATGTTCTTGGCACAGAACAGGAGATGCGTGCAGAACGTGATGTTGCGCGGATCTTCCATCATGTAGGTGAGGAGCTCGCGGAACAGCGAGGTGTAGAGCGCATCGATCTCGTCGTCACGCTTCCTGACCTGCAACGCCGCGGCATGATCGCGCAGCGCGTAGGCATCAAGCACATCCTTCAACTGCTCCAGCGCGATCTCGGAGAGATGTTCGACGCCGATTACCAGCTTCTTGGCGGCGAAATTGCCCTGCATGGCGGTAACCCGCTTGGCAATGTTCTTGGCAAGATCGCCGACCCGCTCGAGGTCGTTGGAGATCCTGAGCGCCGCCATGATCTCCCGCAGGTCCAGCGCCATCGGCTGACGACGGGCGATGACGAGAATGGTGCGCTCCTCGATCTCCTGCTGCAGGCGGTCGAGCCGGGCATCGGTGATCATCACCTTGTGCGCCAGTTCGGTGTCCATGCGGGTCAGCGCCGTCACGGCGTCTCCGACGAGACCCTCAGCCAAACCGCCCATTTCGGCGATCTTGGTGGTCAAGCCCTTCAGTTCCTGGTCGAAGGAGGTAACAGTATGATCCGCCATCGGTCGGTTTCCCCTTTGGATGGGCGACCATCTCCGGTCTCCCGCAACTTCGTCTCGCCCCGCAACCCGCACGGTGCCGGAGCCCGGTGGCACGTCCAATTCCGGGCCCAGCGCCTTCGCGCTACGGGCACGCCTGTTCTATGACATCCGGATGGACTTTTTTTGACAGATTAACATATTGACGTACAGCGCTTTATGTTGCCCGGGCACGCCTTGGCTGCGGGCCTTGCCGGCGCGGACCGGCGCCCGGCTCCGCCGGCTCGGCAATGCTCTGCGCGGCGGCGTCCGCTTCAAGCCGCACCGTGAAGGTGGCGCCCTCGCCGAGCGTGCTCTCGACACCCAGCCTGCCGCGATGGCGGGTCAGGATGTGTTTGACGATAGCCAGCCCCAGGCCCGTGCCCTGTTTCTGCCGGCTCGAATCGATATCGGCGCGATAGAATCGTTCGGTCAGCCGCGGCAGGTGCTCGGTGGCAATGCCCGGGCCGTAGTCGCGGATGGCGATCGCCCACCATTGCGGCCGGTCCGGCGCGGCCGGTTCGGGACCGGCCACCAACTCGACGCGGCCGCCGCTGGCGCCATACTTGATGGCGTTTTCGACGAGATTTGAGAACACCTGCACCAACTCGTCGCGGTCGCCGCGGGTCGGCATGCGGCCCTCCGGCAGGGCGGACTCGACGGCGACGGCATTGTCGGCGGCAAGTGGCGCCAGGGTATCGATGACATGGCGCAGGATGTCGGCAAGGTCGACGGGTGAGTCCGGACGGACATGCGCTTTCATCTCGATGCGCGACAGCGACAGGAGGTCGTCGATCAGCCGTTTCATGCGCGCCGCCTGCTCGGCCATGATGGCGAGGAAGCGGTCGCGCGCCGGGGCATCGTTGCGGGCCGGCCCCTGCAACGTCTCGATGAAGCCGGTCAGACTTGCCAGCGGCGTTCGCAGTTCGTGGCTGGCATTGGCGACGAAATCGGCGCGCATGCGCTCGCTGCGGCGCTGCTCGGTCAGATCCTCGATGACGACGACGATGAAATCGGGCCGTCTCAGGCTCGCCTGCGGGTCGGGAGCGAGATGGATCGGCGCCAGATGCGCCTCGAACCAGCGCTCGGTCGGGATCTTCTCCTGCCATTCGACGGAGCGGCGATGGTCGAGCGCCACCACTTCTTCGAGCGCGTCGTTGAGGGCGGTGGCGCGCAGGCGGAAGTTCAGCGGTTCGCCGCGCGGCACCACGCCGAAGCGCTGACTGGCGAGATCGTTGGTGTAGCGGACAATGCCGCGGGCATCGGTGATGATGCAGGGATCGGGCAGCGCGTCGGCGAGCGCCTTCATGGCGGAATTCGGCCAGACGATCGGTGCAGCAACGACGCGCAGCCGCCTCGCCGCCGCCGCCGGCCGGCGCACAACCCAGGCTGAGACGACGATGACGAGCCAGCCGAGAAGCGTCGCCCACACGGGCGGGCCGGCAAGGAAGTGGATGAACACCAGCACCGCGGCAGCGGCGAACGCGACCGCGCGGATGTCCGGGCCCCCGTCGACCTGTTGCCAGACCGCCTCATTGTCCGTTTGACCGCGCTCCTCGTCCAAACCCGACCCTCCCCGGTCGATCATCGATGGCCCGCCCACATCGGCGGAAAGCGATCGATCGGTCCCAACCATGTCCGGGCAGATCCGTCCCATGTCCGAACGCACTGCGGCCGGGCACGTCGCAACCGCCACCTTCTGCGCTGCGGCCTCCGCCAAGCGGCACCGCACCACCGTCGCGACCGGGACGTCCCGGTCGGCAACTGCATTATCCCGTCCGACGGCCATGGCAACTGATTCCGTCACCGGACCCGACCGTTGCCACCGCCACGATCGTTTAGGACTTAGCCGATTCGAGACTCGTGCAAATGACAGGACGACGCTTCGATACGCGTCCTTCGTCGTAAGATCGACCAATAGGGGAAACGGGAGGCACAACTCTCGCCTGGTTGGCACGCGCGGTACGAAGTCGGACCCAGACCGCCCGGCGCCTGCGGCTCAGCCCGCCATGCCGATTTGCTTCAGGTAGGCGGCGGGATTGCCCGCATCGAAACTCACGCCGTCGAACAGCGTCACCGGCCGGTCTGCCGAGGCCGGAGCGGCAAGTCCGAGCGCCCGGTCGTAAAGATCGGGGCGGAAGGTGGCCTCGGTCGCGTCGAGCACCGCAGCAAGCTTCGCCGCCTGCCCCCACCGCACCATTTCCGCCGCATACCAGCGCGCGCCGGCAAGGCTCGGACGGTTACGGCCGGAAAAGCGCAAGTAGTTGGCAACCGGCTCGGCAGCCACACCGGGATCGGTCAGGATGCGGCCGGACAGGGCCGCCAGGATGAGGTCCGCCGACACGTCGAGGATGCCCGGTTGGGCGAGGAGATGGGCCAGTTCCGGCCGGTTCGCCGCATCGTCGCACCACGCGCAGGCTGCCGTGACAGCGCGAACGAGCGCGTCGAGCCGTTCGGGATGACGGTCTGCCCAGAGCTTTCTCACCCCGAGCACCTTTTCCATGCTGCCGGGCTTCAGCGCGACGGAGGTCGCCACCACGTGGCCGATGCCGGCGGCGACCGAAACCGTCGGCCAGGGCGCACCGACGCAATAGCCATCGATATGGCCCGCCGACATGGTCGCCGCCATCATCGGCGGCGGCACCACCATCAGCCGGACATCGCGCTCCGGATCGATGCCGGCGCTCGCCAGCCAATAACGCAATTCGTAGTTGTGACTTGAGAACGGATAGGTCATGCCGAAGGTCAGCGGCGGTTCGCCCACCTCGCGTCTGGCCGCAACGACGCGGTTCAGCGCCGCTCCCGCCGCCGCAGGACGGTCGAGATCGCCGGCATCGCCGGTCCGGCGCATGGCGTCCTTCACCGCTGTCGTCACGGCGATGGCGTTGCCGTTCAGGTCCAGCACCTGCGGGACGACGACGGCCGCCGCCGGCAGGCCGAGCCCCAGCGTGGCCGCGATCGTCATCGGCGCCAGCATCTGCGCGGCGTCGAAATGGCCGAGGAAGATGCGATCGCGGATGTTGGCCCAGGAGGTCTCGCGCACCAGCGTGAGGTCGAGCCCTTCGCTCTCGGCAAAGCCCTTGTCGCGGGCGACGATCAGCGGCGCGCAGTCGACGAGCGCGACGAATCCGGCCGTCACCGCCTCGCGCACCGGCTGCGGCGCCCGGGGGCTTACCAGGTCGGCAATGCCGTCGTCGCGCGTTGCCTCGATGCGGTCGATCGCCATCTCGCTGTCGGTCCTTTACCCCAGAAGCTGCGCCGCGGTGACCACGCTCTGCGCGATCTCGGCCAGTTTCTTCTTCTCGTTCATCGCGGTCTTGCGCAGGAGCACGAAGGCCTCCTCCTCGCCGATGCCGCGGCTCTTCATCAGGATTCCCTTGGCGCGTTCGATGACCTTGCGCTCGGCCAGCTCGGAGCGCGCCTGTTCGAGTTCGCGCGACAGCCGGTCGAACGCGTTGAAGCGCGAGATGGTCATGTCGAGGATGGGCTTGATGCGCTCCTTCTTCAGACCATCGACGATATAGGCCGAAACCCCGGCATCGACCGCCGCTTCGATCATGGCGGTATCTGACTGGTCGACGAACACCGCGACCGGCCGCTTCACCGTGCGCGACACCTGGAACATCTGTTCGAGCACGTCGCGGCTGGGATTGGCGAGGTCGATGAGGATCACGTCCGGGTCGACGGAGAAGACGCGGCGCAACAATTCGTGCGTCGTGTCGAGGTGGACGATGTTGGTATAGCCGGCCTCCCGCAGCCCATCTTCGAGGATGGCACTGCGCACGGGATTCTCGTCGATGAGGAGAATCGTCAGACGGGTATCGACCACGTGCCGCGCACCTCCTCTGATCCGCCGGACTGTCCCGCTTCCATTAAGTCATCCGCTTGGCCGTTCGCAACCGGAAATGCCGGATCCTCCAACGTCGTGCCGCCATGTTTCCGCCGCCGTAGCAGTTTCCAACGATCTGGACTAAACCTCGGGCGAGCCGGCGGGCGGCCGCGTGGCCACTCCGATCCGAACCGGCGGCCAGCAGATGCCCGACGAATCCAGCCCTGCGCGAGCGCCCATGACCGAAACCGCTTCCATCACCTCGATCAAGGCGAACGTCGCCTTCAACTCGATCCTCGCGTCCTCGGCGATCACGATCCTGAAGTTCACCGCGGCCCTGTGGACGGGTTCGCTCGGGTTGCTGTCGGACGCCATCCACAGTCTGCTTGATGTCGGGGCGACGCTGATCACCTTTTTCGCCGTGCGCGTCTCCGACCAGCCGGCGGACGAGCAGCACAACTACGGCCATGCCAAGATCGAGAGCGTCGCCTCGCTGATCGAGACCGGGCTGCTGCTGATCGTCAGCCTCGGAATCATCTACGAAGCGATCATGCGGCTGATCGGCGGCCATAACGACGTCGATGCCAATCCGGTTGCCTTCGTCGTGCTGCTCGTCTCGATCGGCGTCGACTTCTGGCGGTCGCACCTCCTGGCGAAGACGGCGAGAGAGACCAAGAGCGCGGCGCTGGAAGCCGATGCCCTGCACTTCGCGTCGGACATGTGGAGTTCGGCCTGCGTCTTCGTCGGCCTCGCCCTCGTTCTGCTCGGCTGGGCGACGGCGGATGCCTTCGCCGCCATCATCGTCTCGGCCTTCATCGCCCATGCCGCCTGGCAGCTCGGGCGGCGGACGTTCAATGCGCTGCTCGACGCCGCGCCGGAGGGCGCCGCTGAACGGGTCAGGGCCGTCGCCGAACGGGTGCCGGGCGTCGTCGCCGTCGAACGACTGAGGATGCGCCCGGCCGGCAGTGTCATCTTCATCGACATCGAGGTCGCGGTCAGCCGCACCCGCTCGATGCAGGACATCGCCAACGTCAAGCGGGCGTTGATCACCTCGCTCAAGGAGGTGATGCCGGAGGCCGAGGCTTCGGTTATCGCCCAGCCGCGGGCGCTCGACGACGAGACCATCCACGACCGGGTGATGGTGATCGCCCGCGACCGGGCGCTCGCCGTCCACCACGTGACGGTGCAGCAGGTCGCCGGCCAGCGGCTGGCGATCTCGCTCGACCTTGAGGTCGTCGGGGCCATGCCGCTCGACGAGGCGCACAGGATCGCCACCGAACTGGAAAACGCCATCGCTTTCGAACTGGCCACGCCGCTCGAGATCGAAACCCATATCGAGCCGCTCCTGCTTGACCGGCTGTCCGGGCTCGATCTGCCGCTCGACGAGACCAACGAGATCCTCACCATCCTGGCCCGAGCGGCGGATGCCCGCGGCCGGGCGCGCAACGTCCACAATGTCCGGGCACGGCGCACTGATGAAGGCGTCATCGTCAATTTCCACTGCAAGCTGCCGCCAGGAACGTCCGTCAACGATGTGCATACGGCCATCGACGACTTGGAGCGGGCGCTGACGGCCGCGCGGCCCGACGTCAAGCGGGCCATCGGCCATGCCGAACCCGATGGCGTGGTGCATCCCGACCGGGCGCCTGGGCTGACAGCCAATGGCGACGACAACGGCAATGGTCTGGACTGAGCCGCAGGCGACCTCGAGGCGGCAACCGGCTTGCATTCGGACCGGCCGAGGCCGATAGCGAGCGATGCGCGGCGGCTGTCGCCGTTCACCCCCCGGAGCATGCCATGTCCTCACCCTCCTCCACCCGCAAGCGCGCCGTCGTCATCGGCGCAGGTCCCGGCGGGCTGATGGCGGCCGAGCGACTGGCGTCGGCCGGCTGGGCGGTCGACGTTTACGACCGCATGCCGTCGATGGCGCGCAAGTTCCTGATGGCTGGGCGTGGCGGGCTGAATCTCACCCATTCCGAGCCGCTGGAGACCTTCCTCAGCCGCTACGGCGCAGGTCGCGAGCGGCTGGAGCCAGCGATCCGGGCCTTCCCGCCTGAGGCCGTGATCGCCTGGGCCGAGGACCTCGGCGTCGAGACCTTCGTCGGCTCGAGCGGACGGGTGTTCCCGAAGGCGATGAAGGCTTCGCCGCTCTTGCGGGCCTGGGCCAAGTGGCTCGGCGATCTCGGCGTTCAATTCCAGTCCCGCATGCGCTGGCTGGGGTGGGATGCAGCCGGTGGACTCAGCTTCAATGGTCCGGACGGGCTGGTCGCCGTACCGGCGGCCGATGCGACCGTCCTGGCGCTCGGCGGCGCCTCCTGGCCGAGGCTCGGTTCGGATGGAGCGTGGGTGGAGATCTTGCGCGCCCGCGGCATCGCGGTTACCGGGCTGACGCCGTCGAACTGCGGCTATGCGGTCGAGTGGAGCGACATCTTCCGCCAGAAATTTGCCGGCGAACCCTTGAAGCGGCTGGCCGTCCGCCTCGCCGGCACGCCCGATGGCAGCGCCGTCAAGGGCGAAGCAGTGATCACCGAAGAAGGCATCGAGGGTGGCGCTATCTATGCGCTCGGGTCCGCGATTCGCTCTCGGCTTGCGACCGGACCGGCGCGCCTGACGCTCGATCTGAAGCCCGGCATGAGCGCTGAGCAACTGGCCGCCGCCCTGGCGAAATCGCGCAAGGGCGACAGCCTCAGCAATCGCCTGCGCAAGGCTGCCGGCCTGCCGGCGGTGGCGATCGGGCTGTTGCGCGAGGCGCACGGCCGCGAGTTGACCGCAGACCCGGCGCTGCTGGCCGCCGCGATCAAGGCGGTGCCGGTGACCGTCACGGCGGCGCGGCCGATCGAACGGGCGATCTCGTCGGCGGGCGGCGTGTCGTTCGACGAAGTGGACGAGGCGTTCGAACTGAAGAAGTGTCCGGGCACCCACGTCGTCGGCGAGATGCTCGACTGGGACGCACCGACCGGCGGCTACCTGTTGCAGGCGACGTTCTCGTCTGCCGTCGCAGCGGCTGCCGCGGCGGTAGCGAAGGGCTGAGGCGCGCGCCGGGTCGTTGAGCCCGCTGCGCACCCGCCCTGGAGCATTTCCCGCTCAGATGGAATCATCTGAGCGAAAGGAAATGCGCCAGATTCAATAGCTTGAGCGCGTCCCGTGCGGATCACTTCACGTAGTCGGACTTGTGCGTCTCGAAATACGCCTTGAGGCTCCGCGGCTTCTGGCCAGTCAACTTGGAGAAGTCGCCGGTCGGCGGCGTCACCCCGCCGAGACGCGTGTTGGTATCGAAACAGGCGATGAAGCCCGCCATGGCCTCGGGCACGCCGTGCTGGACGAGCCCGGCCTTCAACTGCTCGTCGCTGATGTGCACAACCGCGATCGGCTTGCCGAACACATCCGAGGCGATCTTGGCGATCTCATCGGTCGTGAACGCCTCCTCCGAGGTCAGATTGTAGGTGACACTCTCCGACGTGGCCGAGGCCAGCGCAGCGGCCGCCGCTTTGGCGACATCGGCGCGAGCGATATGCGACACTTTCCCCTGCCCCGCCGCAGTGAACCACTGCCCGGAGGCCAGAACGTTCGGCAGCGACATCAGGAAATTCTCCTGGTACCAGCTGACCCTGAGGATGGTGTAGGCGAGCCCGGACGCCTTCACCGCCTGCTCCGTACCGTAGTGGTCGGGCGCGAACACGATGGCCGAGCCCGGCTCGGGCTTGGGCATCGACGTATAGACGATGTGCTTGACGCCGGCGGCGACGGCCGCTTTCACCGCTTTCTCGTGCTGGGCGAGACGCTGGCCGGGTTCGCCTACCGCATCGGTCGAGATGACCAGCACGCGGTCGACGCCGGCGAAAGCGGCTGCGAGCGAGGCCTCGTCGTCGAAGTCGACGCGGGCGGTCCTGGCGCCCTTCTCTGCCAGATCGGCCAGTTTGGCCGGATCGCGCGAGCCGGCGATGACGGTGCTGCCGCCCTTGGCGATGAGCTCCGATACGACGAGGCGGCCGAGTTTGCCGGCAGCGCCGGTAACGAGCAGGGTCTGTGACATGCAATGGTCCTTTTCGGGTGTGGCGGCGACTTTCCTTTATCGCCGATTTGGTCTAAAAAAGAGACTAAGTGCAAAGTAGCGCGTATCAGCTAGCTGCGGAAGAAGGCACTCATTTCGTACCTGGTTACGCAAAGGGAACTACCGATGACCGCCACCACCCCTCCGCGACTGAAGTCCCTGAAGGAGGCTCGCGCCGCCGGTTACACGCTGGCTAACTGCCCGGTCCGGGACGTCGTCGCCCAGATCGGCGACAAATGGTCGGTGCTGATCGTCGCCGAACTCAACGCCGAGGCCCGCCGCTTCGGCGAATTGCGCCGCGCCCTCACCGACATCTCGCAGCGCATGCTGACCGAAACACTGCGCGATCTGCAACGCGAAGGGCTGGTCAACCGCCGCGTGTTTGCAACCGTGCCGCCGAGCGTCGAATACAGCCTGACCGACATGGGGCGCTCGCTGGCGACCGCACTCGCCCCGCTGATTACTTGGGCTGACCAGCACCAGAATGCCATCCATCGCGCGCGCGACAGGTTCGACAGCGGAGAAGCTGCGGAAACAGCCCCGATCGAGGCCCGGGCGCCCTAAAAAAGCCAAAGCATTTCAATTTACTTTTTCTTCTCCACGCGCGCGTGCCTGCGTGTTTGAACCCCCACTGCCGACCGGCTATAAGGGGCGACCCTAAATTCCGAAGAAAGCATCCGATTCGAATGACCGATCACGACCCCAGCCTGAACGGCGGCGCCGACGACTATGGCGCTGACTCCATCAAGGTCCTGAAGGGCCTCGATGCGGTCAGGAAGCGCCCGGGCATGTACATCGGCGATACCGACGATGGCTCCGGCCTGCACCACATGGTCTACGAAGTGGTCGACAACGCCATCGACGAGACGCTCGCCGGCTGGGCGACGATCGTCAATGTGGAGCTGAATGCTGATGGTTCCTGCACTGTCTTCGACGACGGACGCGGCATTCCGACCGACATCCATCCTGGCGAGGGCGTGTCGGCGGCCGAAGTGATCATGACGCAGCTGCACGCCGGCGGCAAATTCGACCAGAATTCCTACAAGGTCTCGGGCGGTCTGCACGGTGTCGGCGTCTCGGTGGTCAACGCGTTGTCGACATGGCTCGACCTCACCATCTGGCGGAACGGTCGCGAGTACTTCATGCGCTTCCGCCATGGCGATCCGGAAGCGCCGCTAAGGGAGGTCGCAACGGTGGCCGAGGGCAAGCGTGGCACGCAGGTCACCTTCCTGCCGTCGCTTGAAACCTTCAACACCGTGATCGAATTCGATTTTGCCACACTGGAACACCGCCTGCGCGAACTGGCCTTCCTCAATTCGGGGGTTCGCATCCGCTTGACCGACAACCGCGGCGTCGAGCCACGGGTGGAAGAGATGGTTTACGACGGCGGCCTCGAAGCCTTCGTGCGCTATCTCGACCGCGCCAAGCACCCGGCGCTGGCAAAGCCGATCTACTTGAAGTCCGAAAAGGACGGGATCACCGTCGAATGCGCGCTGTGGTGGAATGACAGCTACCACGAGCAGACGCTGTGCTTCACCAACAACATCCCGCAGCGAGACGGCGGCACGCATCTGGCCGGCTTTCGCGCGGCGCTGACGCGCCAGGTGATCGGCTACGGCGATTCCTCCGGCCTCACCAAGAAGGAGAAGGTGTCGCCGACCGGCGAGGACTGCCGCGAAGGGCTGACCTGCGTCCTCTCGGTCAAGGTGCCCGATCCGAAATTCTCCTCTCAGACCAAGGACAAGCTAGTGTCCTCCGAGGTCCGTCCGGTGGTCGAGAGCGCCATCAACGATGCGCTCGGCACCTGGTTCGAGGAGCATCCGAGCGAATCCAGGACGATCGTCGGCAAAGTGATCGAGGCCGCCGCCGCACGCGAAGCAGCGCGCAAGGCGCGCGAACTGACGCGGCGCAAGGGCGTGCTCGACGTCGCCTCGCTGCCTGGAAAGCTCGCCGATTGCGCCGAAAAGGATCCTGCCAAGTCCGAACTCTTCATCGTCGAGGGCGATTCGGCAGGTGGTTCGGCCAAGCAGGGTCGCAACCGTGAAACCCAGGCGGTGCTGCCACTACGCGGCAAGATCCTGAACGTCGAGCGTGCGCGTTTCGACAAGATGCTGTCGTCAGAAATGATCGGCACGCTGATCACCGCCCTTGGCACCTCGATCGGCCCCGACGAGTTCAATCTTGACAAGATCCGCTACCACAGAATCATCATCATGACCGACGCAGACGTCGACGGCGCGCATATTCGCACGCTTCTTCTGACGTTCTTCTATCGGCAGATGCCGGAACTGATCGGACGGGGCTACCTCTACATCGCCCAGCCGCCGCTTTACAAAGTGTTGCGCGGCCGATCCGAACTCTACCTGAAAGATCAGAAGGCCTATGAGGACTATCTGATCGAGACCGGGCTGGAAGACTCCGTCCTGCGGCTCGCCGACGGCGAGGAGCGTACGGGCCTCGACCTGCGGGCCGTCGTCGACGAGGCACGCGCCGTTCGCGGGCTGCTGGACGGGCTGCACACCCGCTACGATCGCGGCGTCATCGAACAGGCGGCGATCGCCGGCGCGCTCGACCGCTCGATCCTCATCGATACCGAACGAGCGGAGAAAGCCGCTGCCGAGATCGCCCATCGGCTCGATACGCTCGCCGACGAGTTCGAGCGCGGCTGGCATGGCTCGATCGACGACGACGGCGGCCTGATCTTCCGGCGCACGCTGAGGGGCGTCGCCGAGGCGCACCGCATCGATGCGGCGCTGATCGCCTCGGCCGATGCCAGGAAGCTCGATGCCCACGCCAAGCACTTGCGCGACATCTACGGCACGGCGGCGGAATTGAAGCGCAAGGAAGTGCTGACCGCCGTGCATGGACCGCGCACGCTGCTCGATGCCGTGTTCGCGCAGGGGCGCAAGGGCATTTCCATGCAGCGCTACAAAGGCTTGGGCGAGATGAATCCGGAGCAGCTGTGGGAGACCACGCTCGATCCGAATGCCCGTTCGCTCTTGCAGGTCAGAGTGCGCGATCTCGTCGATGCCGACGACACGTTCACCAAGCTGATGGGCGACGACGTCGAACCGCGTCGCGAATTCATCCAGGAGAATGCGCTGACCGCGACGCTGGACGCGTAAGAGGTCGTCGCTTTACTGCAGCTTCAGCGGCGCCTGGGCCAGATACAGGATGCGCTTCTGTTCGACGCGGCCGCGGGCGACGGAATCGAGGATCAGCCCACAGGCGGTGAAGAGAAACGCGATCACCATCAGCCCCATCGCGGCGACCGCCGTCGGCAGTCGCGGCACCAGCCCGGTCGCAAGGAATTGGGCGATCACGGGCGTGGCGATGATCAGGGAAATGAGGCCGAACAAGCCGGCGAGGAGCCCGAAGAAGGCGGCTGGTCGCGTCTCCTTCATCAGCATGGCGATCATGACGAGGATCTTCAGCCCGTCCTTGACGGTGGCGAGCTTCGAATGCGAGCCCTCCGGCCGGCGGCCATAGTCGAGTTCGACCTCCGCCGTCGGCATTTTCAGTTGTCCCGCGTGGACACTCATCTCGGTCTCGATCTCGAAGCCGGAGGAGATGGCCGGGAAACTCTTGACGAAGCGGCGGGTGAACGCCCGGTAGCCCGACAGGATGTCGGTGAAGTCCCGACCGAACAGCTGGGCGTAGATGCCGTTGAACATGCGGTTGCCGAAGGCGTGGCCATCGCGGCCGGCATCCTCGCTGACGCCCTTGCGCGTGCCGACCACCATGTCGGCATGTTCCTCGATCAGCGCGTCGACAAGGATCGGCGCCTGAGCCGGATCATAGGTGCCATCGCCGTCGGCCATGACGTAGATGTCGGCATCGACGTCGGCAAACATGCGCCGGACCACATTGCCCTTGCCCTGCCGGCGCTCGCGCACCACGCGCGCCCCGGCCGCCATCGCTGCCTCGGCCGTGCCATCGGAGGAATTGTTGTCGAATACCCAGATCTTGGCGGCGGGAAGCGAGCGCCTGAACCCCTCCACCACACTCGTGATGGTCAGCGCCTCATTGTAGCAGGGCAGCAGGACGGCGATGTCCAGTCCCTCATAGGCATCAAGACGCGTCATCGAACGATCCCGGCAGGGGTTGGCTTTATACCGGGAGTCTCGCACGCGCCATGTTAACCGGGCGTAAGGGCGGAGCCTAAGGATTCGGTTAAAATGCAAGGCAATCGACGCGGCGCCGGCAGCCTGGGCAGCCGGCGCAGAACGGCGCGATCAGCTGGTCAGGGTCGGCAGCACGACCACCCGCGTGCCGGTCGGCGTGCGGTTGTAGAGGTCGATGATGTCGTGGTTGAACAGGCGGACGCAGCCCGACGATACCGCCGTGCCGATGCTGTCCGGCTCGTAGGTGCCGTGCAGCCGGTAGAGCGTGTCGCGATCGCCCTGGTAGAGATAGAGCGCGCGCGCCCCGAGCGGGTTTTCCGGCCCGCCCGGCATGCCGTTGGCATAGGGCTTGGCAGCAGGATCACGCACCACCATTTCGGCCGGCGGCGTCCAAGTCGGCCAGATGGCCTTGCGCTTGATCGTTGCCTGGCCGTTCCAGCCGAAGCCCTCGCGGCCGACGCCGACGCCGTAGCGGATGGCACGACCGCCCTCGCTGACGTGATAGAGGTGCCTGGCGCCGGGATCGACGACGACGGTGCCGGGCTGATAGGGGCCCGTAAATGCCACTTCCTGGCGCAACCACTGCGGATCGATATGGCGCACGTCGAGCGCCGGCACTGGGAAGCGCTCGTCGTCGAGCGGGCCATAATAGGCGACGATATCCGGGCTGACGCCGAATTGCTGCCCCCCAACCGGGTGCTCGAAATAGGCTTGCGTCTCAGCCATCCGCGTTCCGGCGCAGGCCGCCAGCGCCAGGGGAGCCCCCAGGAGAAACGTCCGCCGCGCGATTCCCGCTGCACTTTCCGTCCACGCTTTCGTCATGCCATTCGCCCCTCTCGCCTGCCCGCCGACGCCGCGACAAACCGCGGAAACGCACGAGCAGTACCCGTGACTTGTTTAGAAATAGTTTGGTCACGGTTAGGCTGGAAGGGCGCGAAAATGCGGCGGAGTCCGCGTCGAGCCATGTTGAGGCGCTTCAGGCAACGCAGCGTGGCGGATCGGCAACAGCCCGTCAGGCTTTCGTCAGATCAGGCTTCACCCCGCCAACGCGGCGATCTCCGCCCTGAGCTCCTCGATCCCCCAGCCCTTTTCCGACGAGGTGGCGAGGATGACCGGATGCGCGGCCGGACGCCGGCGGATGGCCTCAACGATCGTCGCCTGCAGCGGCGCCAGCGTCGCAGCCCCCGCAGCTTTCGCCACCTTGTCGGCTTTGGTCAGCACGATCTGGTAGGAGACAGCAGTCTGATCCAACAGGTCGAGCACCTCAGCGTCGTTGGGCTTCAGTCCGTGCCGGGAATCGACGAGCACATAGACGCGCCTGAGGTTCACCCGTCCGCGCAAATAGTCGAAGACGAGTTCCGTCCAGTTCGCCACATGTTCCTGCGGCGCCTGGGCATAGCCGTAGCCGGGCATGTCGACGATCGAGATGCCGGCGGACATGTCGGCCGGCAACCGCTTTGGTGCCGACGTTTTGCCGCGGCCCGGCGGTGTCTTGTCGAGGAGCGCGGGAGCAAAGAAGTTCAACTCCTGCGTCCGGCCGGGCGTATTGGAGGTGCGGGCGAGGTCCGACCGGCCAAGGATCGCGTTGATGAGGCTTGACTTGCCGACATTGGAGCGGCCGGCGAAGGCCACTTCGGCGCCCTCGACCGGCGGCAGCCCGTCAAGCGCGACAACGCCGAGCCGGAACGTCCAGGGCCGGGCGAACAACAGCCGCCCGCGCTCGGCGTCGGCATTCGGCACGGCGTCGGCTGTTTGGGAACTCGGCACCATTCCGTCGGGCAATCGCGGGTCGGACGCCATTCGAGCCCTCCGTGGCAACATTGAGTTGGCGAGTTGGAGACGTTTCGGACGCGAAGTGGCCCCGAGGCGAACAGAGACGTCGCCCTCGTGCCGATCGAACCCGAAACGGCTCCGGGTTCGACAGCGCGAGCAGCGCTACTTTCTGAGCTTTCCGACGAAAGCGAAGGTCTCTCGCAAGTTGTCCCACAGCTCGATCTTGACGTCGTTCTTCTTCATGATCAGCGCCTGCTGCAGGATCGACAACGTGTTGTTCCACGCCCAGTAGATGACGAGACCGGCCGGGAAATTCGACAGGGTGAACATGAAGATCAGCGGCATCCAGGTGAACAGCATCTTCTGGGTCGGATCCGGCGGCGCCGGATTGAGCTTCATCTGCACCCACATGGTCGCGCCCATGATGAGCGGCCAGACGCCGATCATCAGAGCCTGCGGCGGCGAGAACGGGATCAGCCCGAACAGATTGAACAGCGACGTCGGGTCCGGCGCGGCAAGATCGTGGATCCAGCCGTAGAACGGCGCGTGCCGCATTTCGATGGTGATGTAGAGCACCTTATAAAGCGAGAAGAACACCGGAATTTGCAGCATGACCGGCAGACATCCGGACACCGGATTGACCTTATGTCGCTTGTAGAGCGCCATGATCTCCTTCTGCTGCGTCGCCTTGTCGTCGGCGAAGCGTTCCTGCAGCTCCTTCATCTCAGGCTGTAGCTTCTTCATCTTGCTCATCGATTCGTACGACTTGTTGGCAAGCGGGAAGAACAGAAGCTTCAGGATGACGGTGGTGACCAGAATGGCGATGCCGAAGTTGCCGATCACCTTGTTGAGGAAGCCCAGGAGCCAGAACATCGGCTTGGTCAGGAACCAGAACCAGCCCCAGTCGATCAGAAGATCGAACTTCTGGAAGCCGAGGTTGTCGCGATAGCCGTTGATCGTCTCGACTTCCTTGGCACCGGCGAAGAGGCGCGTGGTCGCCTTGGTCGTCGCTCCGGCCGCCAGCGAGGTCGCATCGCCGACCAGATAGGTCTGATAGGTGTCGAGCGAGCCGCCGGCCTGCTGGTAGGAGAAGATCGGCCGCACGTCATGCCCGGCCTCAGGAACGAGCGCCGTCGCCCAATATTTGTCGACGAAGCCGACCCAACCGCCAGTCTGCTTCGGCCGCTCGTCCATCAACTTGGCCTTGATGTCCTTGTAGGTGATCTTCTCTTCCTTCAGCTCGTCGGAGCCGAGGATGCCCACGAGTCCCTCGTGCAGCAGCCAGTTCCCGCCGAGCTTCGGCGTGCCGTAGCGCTCGATCGCGGCATAGGGCGTCAGCGTCGCGGTCTTGCCGCTGGCATTCTCCACCGTGTCGGTGACGGTGAAGACGTATTTGTCGTCGACAGCGAGCGTGCGCTTGAACACCCAGCCTTCGCCATTGTCATAACTCAGCGTGACCGGTGTCTGCGGCGTCAACTCGCCGGAGCCTTCCTGCGTCCAGCGGGTATCACGGGTCGGCGTCTTGATCGGATTGGCGGGGTCGGCGACCCAGCCGAATTCGGCGAAATAGGGCTCCGCCGTGCCGACCGGGCCGAACAGGTCGATGTTCGGGCTCTTCGGATCGATGGTCTCGTGGTAGTGCTTCAGCGACAGATCGTCGATCCGGCCGCCGACGAGATCGATCGAACCGCCGAGCGAGTCGGTGTTGATCGCCACCCGCGGCTCGGCCTTGAGCGCCGTCGCCCGATCGGTCGACAGGTTTGCGGTTCCGACGACCCCCGGCAGCGTGGCGCCCGAGGTCGGAGCGGTCGGCGCCTGCACGGTCGTTCCGGGAGTGGTCGGGCTCGGCTGATCGTTGGCCTTCTGCGCCTGCTCGGTCTCGGCCTTCTTGCGTTGCAGCTCGAGTTGCGGGCCGGCGATGAAATATTGCCAAACGAAGAGGACCGCCAGAGACAGAGCTATCGCGACGATGAAGTTCCGATTCCCGCTCATTCTGTCCGTCCAGTTCTGGTCGTCCGGGTTCTGTTCGTCTCGGCGCGCGGGCTCTCGGTGAGCCGCGGCCCGCGCCTCGGCAAATCGTCATGTTCGGGCGCGCCGTCCGCCGGCTTCACCCCGGTCTGCGCCGCACGTCCGTCGATCCGGGCGTGGACCTGTCGGAAGGCTCCCGCCAGATCCACCGCGATCGTGGCAAAATCGAGCCGCAACGCCTCTTCGCGGCCGATCAGTACATAGTCGGTCCCAGGGCGCGCGTGAAGGGTCCCGTAGAGCCGGATCGCCTCGCGCAGGCGTCGCCGGATGCGATTGCGCACGACGGACCCGCCGGTCTTCTTCGTGACCGTAAAGCCGCAGCGCGGCGCTCGACCCGTCTCGCCCGATGCCGCCGCCTGCAGAACGAAACCGCGCCGAGCCGCCCTCGCTCCTTTGGCGACGGACAGGAACTCGGCGCGTTTCAGCAGTCGGTCCATGGCATTCGCATCCATGGTCAGGAGCGCTCGGCAGTCGCGGCACAGGTGTTGCTCGCGTCCGTCTTGCCGCGGTGGGCGATCGGATGGTCCACTGCGCATGCGGCAGCGCCGGTGACATGCCACTGCGGCCGGACATCGTGCGGGCCGGCCCATCCGGCGCCACTCTGCCTCACCCCCGCTCCCGGCCACACAGCCGAAAGCACATCGGAGGCGGTGCTTCGCCGACGCGCGTCCTGGCATCCGCCGCAGCGATCGCCCGGTCCCCAGAGCGTCCGGACCATGCGGGCGCGCGGACCGCGCCGAAAGACACTCCACGCCTCGGCCCGAGGCATCGGATTTTGCAATCAGGCCGACAGACGCTTGCGACCACGCGCACGCCGACGGGCGAGCACCAGACGGCCGCCCACCGTGGCGGCGCGGGCGCGGAAGCCGTGACGGCGCTTGCGCACCAGCTTGGAGGGTTGATAGGTCCGTTTCATATCGCCAAGCCGCCGTCGCCAGCAGCCCTCTCACTTCGCGTTGATTCAAAAGAGGAAGCGGGTCTGGGCTATCGCCGGCCCGCTGCCCGAAACGGCCGCCGCTTGGATCTAGCCAAGTCGGCGACTTCGGGCACGCACCATCGCAGCCGGACGACCGCGGTCCCGGTCCGCGGGCTTATACGGGGCGGTGGGGGTGAAGTCAATGTTTCTCGCGGCCAGGGGTTCCGCCGCCAGCCCGAGCCAGCCGCGCGGTCGATGCCGACCCTGCCGGTCGGTGGATGGTTGCCGATCGAAAGCATCCGCCCCGGCGCTCAGGACGTCGTTCCCCGTCGGCATCTCGGATCCGGCATCTCCGCCCGCCCGGCCTATCTGGCGGCGCGCGCGGCCAGCCCCGAGCGCGCCGCCGCGTTTTCCCTCTCACACGAGGACGACTGTCTTACCTGTGGAATTTCATTTGGGAAGATGGAAAGCGCAATTGACAAGACTGACGCGACCCCGTATTCGTCGCCGCCGTTGCCCAGGTGGCGGAATTGGTAGACGCACCAGCTTCAGGTGCTGGCGCTCGAGAGGGCGTGAAGGTTCGAGTCCTTTCCTGGGCACCACTAACCCAAATATGTCCGCCCTACCAAGGACATATTGATATCTAAGCGGTATCGAGCTTTGAACTGGTACACACGTCTGG
>JARLIT010000023.1 GCA_031291575.1 Ancalomicrobiaceae bacterium | reverse complement strand
CTCGGCAAGGGCCATCTGGTCAGGGAGATCGATGCGCTCGACGGGTTGATGGGACGTGTGGCCGACGAGGGCGGCATCCAATTTCGCCTCCTCAACCGCCGCAAGGGGCCGGCGGTCAGGGGCCCGCGGGCCCAGGCCGACCGCAAGCTGTATGCCGCGGCCATGCTCAGGGCTCTCGAAGCGACGGAGAACCTGACGATCGTCGAGGGCGAGGTCGACGACCTGATCCTCTCTGACGGCAGAGCCGCCGGTGTCGTGCTGACGGACGGTCGACGTCTGTCTGGTGGCGCGGTGGTGCTGACGACCGGTACGTTCCTGCGCGGGCTGATCCACATCGGCGAGAACAAGACGCCGGCTGGCCGCATGGGCGAGGCGCCGGCGTTGGGGCTGTCGACGACGCTGGAGCGGGCCGGTTTCCGGCTGGGGCGGCTGAAGACCGGCACGCCGCCGCGGCTCGACGGGCGGACGATCGATTGGTCGGCGGTCGAATTGCAACCCGGCGACGACGTGCCGGAGCCGTTCTCGACGCTGACGACGAGCCTTCCTAACCGCCAGATTGCTTGCGGCATCACCCGCACGACCGACGCGACGCATGCCGTGGTCAGGGCCAACCTCGGCCGCTCGGCCATGTACGGCGGTCACATCGACAGCCGCGGCCCGCGCTACTGTCCGTCGATCGAAGACAAGATCGTGCGCTTCGGCGAACGCGACGGCCATCAGATCTTCCTGGAACCGGAAGGGCTGGATGATCCGACGGTCTATCCAAACGGCATTTCGACGTCGCTGCCGGAGGACGCCCAGCGCGCGCTGCTGGCAACAATCCCCGGGCTCGAACATGTCGTCATGCTCCGTCCCGGCTATGCCATCGAATACGATCACATTGATCCGCGCGAACTCTCGGTCTCGCTCGAGGCGAGGCGGCTGCCGGGACTGTTTCTGGCCGGCCAGATCAACGGCACGACCGGCTACGAAGAGGCGGCGGGGCAGGGGCTCATCGCTGGACTGAACGCGGCCCGCAGCGTGGCGGGGGAGTCCGCGGCGACGTTCGGGCGGGCGGAGGCCTATCTCGGCGTGATGATCGACGATCTCATCACGCGTGGGGTGAGCGAACCCTACCGGATGTTCACATCGCGTGCGGAATATCGGCTGACACTTCGCGCTGACAATGCCGATCAGCGGCTGACCGAGCGCGGCATTGCACTCGGCCTCGTCGGGGATGTCAGGGCTCGGGCCTTCTCTGCCAAGCTCGAGCGGCTGGAGGCGGCGCGTGCCGAGGTCAGGGCGCTGTCGATCACGCCGAGCGAAGCGCTGCGCTACGATATCCAGGTCAATCGCGATGGGGTCAGGCGGTCGGCGTTCGATCTGCTCGCTTATCCGGACGTCGATGTGGCCCGGCTCATCGCCGTCTGGCCGGAGCTGGCGGCAATGGCACCCGACGTGCGCGAGCAAGTGGAGATCGATGCCAAATATGCCGTCTATCTCGACCGGCAGAACCAAGACATTGAAATCCTGAAGCGCGACGACGGCGTCGGAATCCCGGTCGATTTCGACTACCAGTTGATGCCGGGCTTGTCGAATGAGCTGCGGCTGAAGCTTGAGACGGTGCGTCCGGCAACCGTCGGGCAGGCCGGACGCATCGAGGGTATGACGCCGGCGGCGTTGACGCTGATCCTGGGCGCGCTGCGGCGCGGGCGCAAAGCCGGCGCGATACGGTCGGTTGGCGACGTTGGCAGATAGGGCGACGTCAGGCGCGGGGGGGATAGTTGCCGACCGCAACAGTCTCGACCATCTGGACGGGCGGTGCGACGTGAGCGCCGGCGAGGGCCGAACCGAGACGGGCGGCGAAGAAGGCCTGATGGGAGTCCTTGGAGTCCCAGATTTCCGACACGATCCATCCGGTCGGTGTCGGTCCCGCGACATGCGAGAGAATTCCGGCCGGCCAATCGCCGGAGCCGTCGGCGGAGAGGCCAAGCAGGGCGTTGACGGCGAGGTAACCCTTTTCGTCGACGCCTTCGAAGACCAGAGTAAGTGCATAAGCCATTGTGAATATGCATTTTAATACAAATGGTTATGGGAATTCCAAGGGGTGCGCTGGCCGGCCCGGCGTCGGAGCGCGGGCGGTGGACGCATGGATCGAGACGATAGCCGATTTGCAACTATGAGTCTACGTGAGTCTACGGATTAGGCGAATTCAGTGGGTCGATCTGCGACGTAGGCGAATTTGAGCTTCGCGGTGGACTCGCTTTGGGCCAGAATCGGTACCGACGAATCACCTGTCTGTCCGGGTCAATGGCGAAGCAACTGCCGAACTCTGCCGAGGCGCTCGACGCAATCCTGAACGTTTCACGTGAAACGAAGGACCGTCTTCAAGTCTACGTCGGCCTTCTGGAAAAATGGCAGAAGAGTCGCAATCTAGTCGCGCCCGCGACGCTGAAAACAGTGTGGACCCGGCACGTTGCCGATTCCGCGCAGGCCTTCGCCGTCGCTCCGGATGCCCGCACCTGGGTCGATCTGGGCTCGGGGGCCGGCTTTCCCGGTCTAGTCACCGGGATCATTCTCGCCGAGCTCGGCGCGGGCGTCGTGCATCTCGTCGAAAGCAATTCCGGCAAGGCAGCCTTTCTCAGAACGGTGGCGCGCGAGACGGGCGCCAGGGTCGTGATTCATACGATTCGGATAGAGGCGTTTACAGCGGAGTTCCGTGAATCGGTGGACGCGGTATCGGCCAGAGCGCTGGCGCCGCTCGACGAGCTTCTCAGCCTCGCCGAGCCGCTACTCAGCGGAAATGCTCGTGCCGTTTTCCACAAAGGACAAGATTTTGTGTCCGAACTGGCGAAAGCTACTCCATCTTGGGCTTTCGATCTGTTAGAACAGTTTAGTCCCATCGAGGCTGGCAGCCGAATCGTTGTCCTCCGGCACGTGAGGCGACGGGATCCGAGTTGAAGGAGCATCGCCGGATGAGCGCCACTACCAAGGCCCCCCGCATTCTCGCCCTCGCCAATCAGAAGGGCGGCGTGGGCAAGACGACTACGGCCATCAACCTCGGCACGGCGCTGGCCGCCATTGGCGAGCGCGTGCTGATCGTCGACATCGATCCGCAAGGCAACGCCTCCACCGGGCTCGGCATCGACCATCGCTCGCGCAAGCGGTCGACCTACGACATCCTTGTCGGGGAAGCGACGCTCGACCAGGTGATCCTGGAAACGTCGGTGCCACGGCTCTACGTGGCGCCGTCGACGCTCGATCTGCTGGGTGTTGAACTTGAGATCGCCGACTCGGCCGATCGCGCCTACCGGTTGAAGCGGGCGGTGAAGGCCTATATGGCGGCGGTTGCCGCCTTTGGTGCCGGCCGCGACGACCTGCCGGAATTCTCCTATGTGCTGATCGACTGCCCGCCGTCGCTCAATCTTCTCACCATCAATGCGATGGCGGCATCGAACGCGGTGCTGGTGCCGCTGCAGTGCGAGTTCTTCGCGCTCGAAGGTTTGTCACAGTTGTTGTCGACTGTTCAGCAAGTCAAGACGAGCCTAAATCCTGATCTGACGATCCACGGTATCGTTCTGACCATGTACGATCCGCGCAATAATCTGTCGAGCCAAGTCGTTGCCGATGTGCGACAGCATATGGGCGACACGGTCTACGAGACGATGATTCCGCGAAACGTACGAATCTCCGAGGCGCCGTCCTATGGCAAGCCGGCATTGCTTTACGATCTGAAATGCTCGGGTAGCCAAGCGTATCTGAAGCTGGCGTCCGAGATCATCCAGCGCGAGCGGCGGCTGCTGGCGGCCGACGCTGCCGCGGCGTGAGACCGCCGTACCCGAAGCGGAATTGGCGAGACCGAGCGAACAGGAAGGACTGGTACCATGGCTGACGATCGCAGGCGTCTGGGGCGCGGACTGGCGGCGCTGCTGGGGGATGTGGCCGAGCCGGAAGCGCCGCCGATCGATCGCGGTGGTCTGCGCCGGGTGCCGATCGAGTTCCTGCGTCCGAACCCGCGCAATCCCCGCAAGTCGTTCGACGAGCAGGAGCTCGCCGATCTCGCGCAGTCGGTGAAGGAAAAGGGGATCGTTCAGCCGGTGCTGGTCAGGACCGCCAAGGGTGCGATCAACCAGTACGAGATCATCGCCGGCGAGCGGCGCTGGCGGGCGGCGCAACGGGCCGGGCTGCACGAAGTGCCGGTGATCGTCCAGGACGTGACCGACAAGGAAGCGCTAGAGCTGGCGATCATCGAGAACGTGCAGCGCGCGGACTTGAATGCGCTGGAAGAGGCGCACGGCTACGAGCAACTGATCGCAGAATTTGCCTATACGCAGCAGGATCTGGCGCAGGTGATCGGCAAGAGCCGCAGCCATGTCGCCAATACGCTCCGGCTGATGAAGCTGCCGGAAAAGGTCAGGACCTTCGTGGCCGAAGGCAAGCTGACGGCCGGTCACGCGCGGGCGCTGGTCGGCTGCGACGATCCGGAGGGTCTGGCGCAGAAGATCGTCGACGAGGGCCTGACGGTACGCGATGCCGAGGCCCTGGCGCAGGCGCCGAAGCCGGTCGACCCGTCCAAGGGTGGTCGTCCGAAGCGGGCCAAGGACGCCGACACGCTGGCGCTCGAGAAGAGCCTGACGGAACTTCTCGGACTTGCGGTCATCATCGACCACAAGGACGGCGGTGCTGGCGAGGTGAAGGTGCGCTATCGCAGCCTCGAGCAACTTGACGATATCGTCCGCAGGCTGAGGACGGCGTAAGGTTGGCGCTTCGACGTTCGTCATTGCGAGCCGAAGGCGAAGCAATCCAGGCTGTGTTCCAGCTTTCTGGATTGCTTCGCCTTCGGCTCGCAATGACGTCTTTTGAGCAGCAAGAACCCGCGTGACGTTCGGTCGCGGCTCACCTGACCCGGCTGTCCGTCACAGCGGCAGAGCATCGAAGTTCCCAGTCAAAGACGATCGTGGCTATCTCGGCCGGGAAGCGCGCGCCGCGCGAGCGATGTTGAGGAAGGCGTCGGCAACGATGGCCGAGCCGAGCGCCGGCTTCAGCCGCGATTGCAGCATGGCCTCGTCGAGGATCGTCAGCGCGCGATCGATGCGCGGCATCGACCATTGCCCCAATTGGCGCGCCATCAACGGCTTGCGGCGGAAGTAGAGCGGCGGGCGAATGCGGTCGACCACTTCGGAGGCGGACATGCCGCCATCGACGTCGAGCCGCAGCCGTTGCAGCAGCTGGAAATGGCGAATCAAGGCGCCGGTGCTGACCGAGACATTGGTGCCGGCGGCGGCGAGTTTCATATCGATGAGGTCGGCTGCATCCACCTCGCCTGAGGCGATGGCATCGACCAGTTCGTCGAGAACAATGGCTGAGGCATCGCCGACGATCGCCAGGACATCGTCGGCCTCGATGCTGGGCTTACCTTGCACATAGAGGAGTAGCTTGTCGATCTCACCACGCGATGCCAAGCGGTCGCCGCCAAGGAGTGATTCCAGAAGCTCGCGCGCTTCAGGTGTGATCGCGATGCCGTGGGCGCGGCACTGCGCATCGATCAGGCGGCGGAGGTCCTCGGCCGTATCGGCGTAGCAAGGCATGGCCACGGCGCTGGCGTGGTCCTCGATCTGTTTCCGCAGGCCGACGGTCTTCTTCAGGTCGCCCGCCTCGATGACGACGAGGCTCTTCGAATCGGGCTGGGCCAGAAGTGGCGTGATCGCTTCGAGGCAGGAACGCGGCTCGGCGTCCTTGACCCAGACGACGCGACGGTTGCCGAACAGCGACACTGTCAACGCTTCGTCGACGAGACGCATGGGATCGGCGGCAATATCGGAGCCGGTGAGGCGGATGAGCGAAAACGGATCGTCAACGCCCTTGCTGGCGGACTTGACCAGTGCCTTGGCCCGTTCGGAAACGAGACCGTCGTCAGGGCCGAAGACGAGAACCAGCGTCGCGCGCTCGGGCGGGCGGGCGCAGAAACCGTCGATATCGTTGGCTTTCAGGGCCACCATCACCGCGCTCCCGCCCGGCACTCCTGCCGATGGCCGTCAAGAGGGGATCCGCAGTTATCCCCGCGTTTCACGTGGAACATCCCCGCTATCAACAGCAAAGGCGTCGGGCCTTAGCCGCCGTTGGCAAAGAAGGCTGCAAGCTTGGTGTGGATATCGGCGGCAATGACGACGGCGGCGCGATCCTGGGCGTCGCGTGCCGCGCGGATATTGGCAAAGCGCTGGTTGGACATGTCCCAGGCGGCGTTGGCAAAGCTCGTACCGGTCAGGATGGTCTTGCGCGTCTTGGTGTCGGTCAGAGTGAAGGAGGCGCTCATCTGCTGCAGATAGGCGGCCGGCTGGTCCGAATAGCGGGCCGTATCGACCGGGATGGAATTGTCGTTGAGGGTGATCACCAGCTTATAGGCGGTCTTGTCGGGCCCGCTCTGACCACCATAGAAGGCAAGACCCAGTTCGGTCCGGACGACCTGCCCGGTCCGGCCGCCACAGACCACGTCCACGTGGCGCAGCTGCTCGACCACCGGCGAATGACCGGGCGTGCTGACTGAACCGTAGAGCGGCTGCACCGATGTGCAGCCGGCCAGCACCAGTGCGGCCAGCACGCCAGCCGCCAGCGCGATTCCGAGCCCACGACCGGGCCGGCCGATTGACTTCGCCTCATGGTCACGCAACGACAT
This sequence comes from Ancalomicrobiaceae bacterium, assembly GCA_031291575.1. GTDB lineage: Bacteria > Pseudomonadota > Alphaproteobacteria > Rhizobiales > Ancalomicrobiaceae > CAIYYN01. The sequence goes on along the minus strand of JARLIT010000023.1, from coordinate 5,940 downwards.
TGATGATCCTCTGCGGAACGACGATGACCTTCTTCGGCGCCTTGCCGTCGAGAGCAAGCCGGACGGTATCGAGCGCCAGCGCTGCGGCCTTGACCTCGGCCTCGCTGGCGGCGCGGGCCACCGTGACCTCACCCCGCTTCTTGCCGTTGACCTGCACCGGCAGGGTGATCTCGTCGTCGACGATGAGGGCGGGATCATAGGCCGGCCAGGCGGTCTGCGCCAGCATGCCACGCCGGCCGAGAATCGCCCAGCACTCTTCGGCGAGATGCGGCGTCATCGGCTGGATCAATTGCAAGAGCACATCAAACGCCTCGCCGAGCACGCCGGTGAGCGTGGCATCGGCTGCCACGTCGGTCTCCGCCAGAAGCCGCGCGATCGTGTTGACCAGTTCGTAGATGCGGGCGACGGCGCGGTTGAACGCCAGCCGCTCGATGTCGTCCTCGACCGCAGCGAGCGTCTTGTGCACGGCCCGGCGCAGGGCGTTGCCGGCGGGCGACAGCGTCGAAGTGAGGGCAGGGGCGTCGGCCCCGGCGATCAGCCCGGCCACTTCGTTGACGAGGCGCCAGACGCGCTGGACGAAGCGGTGGGCGCCCTCGACGCCCGATTCCGTCCAGATCACGTCGCGATCCGGCGGACTGTCGGACAGCATGAACCAGCGCGCCGTATCGGCGCCCCAATTGGCAATGATCTCGTCGGGATCGACGACGTTTTTCTTCGACTTCGACATCTTCTCGATGGAGCCGATGGTCAGCGGCGTGCCGCCGGTCTTCAGGCGCGCGACGCGCTCGCCGCCAGCGTCCTCGATGAACACCTCCGCGGGGGCGTGCCACAGGCCGGCGCCGTCCTTGTAGGTCTCGTGCACCACCATGCCTTGTGTGAACAGGCCGGCGAACGGCTCGTCGATGGCGACATGGCCGGTTGCCTTCATGGCGCGAACGAAGAAGCGCGAATACAGCAGATGCAGGATCGCGTGCTCGATGCCGCCGATATACTGGTTGACAGGCAGCCACGAATCGACCGCCGAACGGGTGGTCGGCTGCTCGGTGTTCCACGGATCAGTGAAGCGGGCGAAGTACCAGGACGAGTCGACGAACGTATCCATCGTGTCCGTCTCGCGCTTGGCGTTTCCGCCACACTTGGGGCAGGTGACGTGCTTCCAGGTGGGGTGATTGGCGAGCGGGTTGCCGGGCTTGTCGAAGGTGGCATCGTCCGGCAGCTTCACCGGCAGTTCGCCGACCGGCACCGGCACGACGCCGCAGGCCTCGCAGTGGATCATCGGGATCGGGCAGCCCCAATAGCGCTGCCGTGAGATCAGCCAGTCGCGCAGGCGATAGTTGACCTGGCGCGCGGCCTGCGGCGCATTGCCGATGAAGGACGCTTCCAGCCGCTGGGCGACGTTCTCCTTGGCGGCGTCGATGGTGAGGCCGTTGAGGAAGTCGGAATGGTAAAGCGTGCCCTCGTCGGTGTAGGCGGTGTCTCCGACCTCGAACGTCGCGGGATCTGCACCGGGCGGCAGCACCACGGGGGTGACTTCCAGCCCGTACTTGCGGGCGAAGTCGAGGTCGCGCTGGTCGTGCGCCGGGCAGCCGAAGATGGCGCCGGTGCCGTAGTCCATCAGCACGAAGTTGGCGACGAAGACCTTCAGCGTCTTGCCGGCAATGAACGGATGCGAGACGCTGAGGCCGGTGGCGACGCCTTCCTTCTCCGCTGTCTCCAAAGCTGCCGTCGAGGTGCCGATCTTGCGCCACTTGTCGATGAGCTGTTTCAGCCCGGCGTCGCGCTCGGCAAGGGCCTTGCTGATCGGGTGTTCGGGTGAAATGGCGATGAACGAGGCGCCGAACAGCGTATCCGGCCGGGTCGTGAACACCTCCAGTGTCGGACTGCCGTCGGCCGGGGACGTGCCGCCGGCGAATTCGAAGCGGAGCTTGAGGCCTTCCGAGCGGCCGATCCAGTTGCGCTGCATCAGCCGCACCTTGTCCGGCCAGCGGTCGAGCGTGTCGAGCGCAGTCAACAGGTCCTCAGAATAGGCGGTGATGCGGAAGTTCCACTGCTCCAGTTCTCGCTGTTCGACGACGGCGCCCGAGCGCCAGCCGCGACCATCGATCACCTGCTCGTTGGCGAGCACGGTATGGTCGACCGGATCCCAGTTGACCTTCGACTTGCGGCGGTAGACCAGCCCGGCGTTGTAGAAATCGATGAACAGCTTCTGCTGGTGCCGGTAGTAGTCCGGCGAGCAGGTGGCGATCTCGCGGTCCCAGTCAAGCGACAGGCCCATCGATTTCAGCTGCGCCCGCATCGTGGCGATGTTCTCGTAGGTCCATTTGGCCGGATGGACCTTATTCTGGATGGCGGCGTTTTCGGCTGGCAGGCCGAAGGCGTCCCAGCCCATCGGATGCAGGACGCTGAAGCCCTTGGCCCGCTTGTAGCGCGCCACCACGTCGCCCATCGTATAGTTGCGGACGTGGCCCATGTGGATCCGCCCCGACGGATAGGGGAACATCTCCAGGACATAGTACTTCGGGCGGGGATCGTCGTTGCGGGTTGCAAAAACGTTGGCGCCCGTCCAGGCCGCCTGCCATCTCGGTTCCGCCACGCGGGCGTTGTAACGCTCGATTGCCATCTCATCTCGTCTGGATTGTCGATCAACTCGTCCGGCGCGAACCGAATCGCTCACACTCCCGCCGAAACGCGGGGCCCGCTGCCGATTTTGTCGCGGCAGACCTTCAACCCAAACCGGCCTTCGGGTCAATGGGGTGGCGCAAATTCGGGGCAAGCCGGCGGGGGCGTTGGCCTCTGCTATTCGGCCGGCTCGACAGCGAGCCGCCGGCGGCGGCCGTACCGCGCCATCCGCACCAAGCCGAACAGCGCCGCCAGCGTCACCGCCGTCAGCACCGCACTCACGGCCAGAACCGTACTGAGCCCGGAGCGATCGATGAGGGCGGTATAGGCGACAGGCGCGACCGCATTGGCGATGTTCTGCGGCAGGATCAGCCGGCCGGACAGGCGCGCATAATCGTCGGCGGAAAACAGGCTCAGCGGCATCAGCACGCGCGCCACCGTCATCACGCCGGTACCGAAGCCGTAGAGCGCGATGAAGCCGAACAGGCCCCACAGGCTTCCGGATCCGGCATACAGCAAGCCGAAGCTCGCCAGCATCAGGCAGGCGGCGGCGATTGCGGTGCCGAGCGCCGTCGAGCGCTTGCCAAGCATCAAATCGGCGAGCCGGGCGGTGATTCCGAGCGCCGAGCGCAGCGAACCAAGCTGGATGGCAAGTGCCGGCCCGGCCCCCGCTTGCCGCAGGATTTCGAGCAGCGTCGGCGAAACACCAAAGGCAATGAAGGTCGAGATCGTCGTCGACACCGCGAGCAGCAGGAAGGCGATCAGGCTGCCGGTCTTCGACAGTTGCGGCAGCGGTTCGCCGTCGGCGGACTGCAGGCCGGCCTTGAGTTCGCGCCGGGGAATGCGCAGCAAGGACAGGTGCAGCGGCAGACAGACGAATAGATGCGCGGCGACGCCGATCCACAGGACGCCGCGCCAGCCGACGAAATCGGCGAGCCAGGCGTTGACCGGCCAGAACACCGCCGCCGACAGGCCGGTGAAAATCAGCAGCCAGCTGATGGTCGTTTTGGCCTCGTCCGCCATGCGCTCGACGACGGCGGCATAGCCCGGCACGGCCAGCCCGAGACCGGCCGCGAAGCCGACGATGGTCCAGGCGACGAAATAGAGGACCGGATCGTTGGCGACCGCCAGCAAGGCGAGACCGACGGCGAAGCCGAGCGAGCCGGCGGCCAGAATGCTCGCCGCGCCGAACCGGCCGATCGCCCGCCCGATCGACGGGCTGGAAAGGCCGCTTACCGCCATCATGATCGACAGGCCGAGAAAGATGGTTTCGTTCGACAGCCCCAGGGCCCGGGCCATGTCGCGGCCGAACAGGCTGAGGAGGTCGTACGACATGCCCCAGCCGATCAGCTGCGTCACCGCAAGCGTGGCGATGATCCGGCGACTGGCAGGCATGACGGAGGCAAACGACACCGATAACGCGTCCTGGGCCGATATGGCCCGAGCGCCGCAACGTCCGTGCCCGCTTCACGATGAAGCGGAACGCCCATATCGCGGCTGGGGGAACCTCGTCACTCCGCATAGCGCGTCTTTGCCGTTCCGACCAGACGCAACTGTCCGGGCCATGGCAGCATGGCCCGGAATGCAATGCGGCATTTTCGGCAAGCGAGGTCGGACTGAGGCTGGCGCCAAACGGTTCAGAACAGGAAGTACCGCTGCGCCATCGGCAGCACGTCGGCCGGCTCGCAGGTGAGGATTTCGCCGTCGGCGCGGACCACATAGGTCTCGGGATCGACCTCGATCTTCGGGCAGGCGTCGTTCAACACCATGTCCTTCTTGGAAATGCCGGAACGGGTGTTCTCGACCGGCAGCACCGGGCGGCCCAGGCCGTAGCGGTCGGCGATGCCGGCCTCGATCGAGGCTTTCGATGCAAAGATCACGCTGGATAAGAGTCCGGCGCGGCCGAAGGCGCCGAACATCGGCCGGTAGTGCACCGGTTGCGGCGTCGGGATCGAGGCGTTGGGATCGCCCATTGGCGCGGCGGCGATGGTGCCGAGCTTCAGGACCAGATCCGGCTTGACGCCGAAAAAGGCTGGCGACCACAACACGAGATCGGCGAATTTGCCGACTTCGACCGAGCCGATGTACTTCGACAGACCGTGCGCAATGGCCGGGTTGATGGTGACCTTGGCGATGTAGCGCAGGACGCGGGTATTGTCGTTGTCGGCGCCGACGTCTTCGGCGAGCGCGCCGCGCTGCACCTTCATCTTGTGGGCGGTCTGGAAGGTGCGGATGACCACCTCGCCGACGCGGCCCATGGCCTGGCTGTCGGAAGCGATGATGGAGAGCGCGCCCAGGTCGTGCAGGATGTCCTCGGCGGCGATGGTCTCGCGGCGGATGCGGCTCTCGGCAAACGCCACGTCCTCGACGATCGACGGATCGAGATGATGGCAGACCATCAGCATGTCGAGGTGCTCGTCGAGCGTGTTCTTGGTGTAGGGCCGGGTCGGATTGGTCGACGAGGGGATGACGTTGGGCAGGCCAGCGACCTTGATGATGTCGGGCGCATGGCCGCCGCCGGCGCCCTCGGTGTGGAAGGCGTGGATGGTGCGACCCTTGAACGCGGCGATGGTATCTTCGACGAAGCCGGATTCGTTCAAGGTGTCGGTGTGGATCATCACCTGCACGTCGTAGTCGTCGGCGACGGTGAGGCAATTGTCGATCGCGGCCGGGGTGGTACCCCAGTCCTCATGCAGCTTCAGACAGGACGCGCCGGCGACGACCTGTTCGGCGAGGCCGGCCGGCAGCGCCGCATTGCCCTTGCCGGCGAAGGCGAGGTTCATCGGGAAGGCTTCGGCCGCCTGCAACATCCGTTCGAGATGCCAGGGGCCGGGGGTGCAGGTGGTGGCCGCCGTGCCGGTCGCCGGACCCGTGCCGCCGCCGAGCATGGTGGTGACGCCGGAATACAGTGCCTCGTCGATCTGCTGCGGGGCGATGAAGTGAATGTGAGTATCGATGCCGCCGGCGGTCAGGATCTTGCCCTCGCCGGCGATCGCCTCGGTGCCCGGGCCGACGATGACGGTGACACCCGGCTGCACGTCGGGATTGCCGGCCTTGCCGATCGCGGCGATCTTGCCGTCCTTGAGGCCGACGTCGGCTTTGACGATGCCGAGCTTGGCGTCGACGATCAGCACATTGGTGATGACGGTGTCGACGGCGCCGTTGGCGCGTGTCACTTGGCTCTGCCCCATGCCGTCGCGGATGACCTTGCCGCCTCCGAACTTGACCTCTTCACCGTAGGTCGTGTGGTCCTTCTCCACCTCGATGATGAGTTCGGTATCGGCGAGCCTCACCTTGTCGCCGACGGTGGGGCCGAACATG
>JARLIT010000176.1 GCA_031291575.1 Ancalomicrobiaceae bacterium | reverse complement strand
CGACTGATGGCGCTGATCTGACACGCAGATAGAGGTGAGAGCTCATCGGTTCAGAACCGTCGCAGTCATCCGGAATGGGCGAACCGAGTCCGGGCAAGCCCGTCCGTACCGAATACATGCAGTTCGGGGATGGCGAAGCCGATGCCGCAGGCATCGCCAACGCGAACGCCGGACGATTTCTCCAACTTGGCGATAATGGCCTCGGGCGCCCCCGGCAGCCGCAGATAGGCGATCACTTCGTCGCCGAGGTGCTCGACGATCTCGACGTCTGCCGGCATCGCGCCATCGCCGCGCGATTGCAGCCGGATGGCGTCGGGCCGGATACCGAGTTTGACCGGTTCGCCCGGCGACAGCCCATGGCCGGCTGCCAGTTCGAGCGCGATCAGCGGCCCGTTCGCCACTCCGACCGAGACGGTCGTGGCGGACGCCGCATCCACCCAGGCATCGAGAGTGTTCATCGATGGTTGGCCGAGAAAGCCGGCGACGAACAGGTTGGCCGGGCGCTCGTACAGCTCGAGCGGCGTGCCGACCTGCTCGACCTTGCCGGCGTTGAGCACGACGATGCGGTCGGCCAGCGTCATTGCCTCGACCTGGTCGTGCGTGACGTAGATCATCGTCGCGCCGATCTCCTGATGCAGCCGAGCGATCTCGACGCGCATCTGCACGCGTAGCGAGGCATCGAGGTTGGACAGCGGCTCGTCGAACAGGAACACCTTGGGGTCGCGCACGATCGCTCGTCCGATGGCGACGCGCTGGCGCTGGCCGCCGGAGAGCTGCTTCGGCCGTCGATCGAGCAGCTTCTCCAGCTGCAGGATGCGCGTCGCCTCGCCGACGCGCCGGTCGATCTCAGCCTTGGGTGCACCGTTCATCCTGAGCCCGAACGACATGTTCTCGGCCACTGTCATATGCGGGTAGAGGGCATAGGACTGGAACACCATCGCCGTGCCGCGCTCGGCCGGCGGGCGACGCGTGACGTCGGTGTCGCCAATGCGGATCGTCCCGGAGGTGACGGAGTCCAGGCCCGAGATCATGCGCAGAAGGGTCGACTTGCCGCAGCCGGACGGACCGACGAACACGGCGAATTCGCCCGACGATATCGTCAGGTCGATGCCCTTGATGATGCTGACCGCGCCAAAATTCTTGGTCACAGCTTCGATTGCTACGTCACTCATGAGGACCGCCTTCAGCCCTTCACCGCGCCCATCGTCATGCCGCGGATAAAGAAGCGTTGGAAAAACAGGAAGATGACCAAGGTAGGGAGGCTGGCGGCGATCGACAGCGCCCCTTGCACCCCCCAGGCGACGGTATATTGGCCGCGCAGTGACACCAGACCGAGCATGATGGTCCGCTTATCGTCGCTCTGCGTGAAGATCAGCGGCCACAGGAAGTCGTTCCAGATCCAGGTGAACTGCAGCGTCGCAAGCACCGCCAAGGCCGGCAGGCTGATCGGCAGCGCGACGCGGGTCAGGATCTGCCATTCGTTGACGCCCTCAAGCAGAGCAGCTTCGCGCAAGGCGTTGGGAACGGTGGCGAAGAAGTTGCGCATCAACAGTGTGCAGATGGGAATGCCCATCGCCGAATGAATCAGGATCATCGGCCACAGCGTGTCGATGAGGCCGAGCGCGTTGAACAGTTTGAACAGCGGGATGAGGATGATCTGCGGCGGGAAAAACATGCCGGAGACGATGCCAAGAAAGATCAGGTCGCTGCCGCGGAACGGCAGCTTGGCGAATACATAGCCGGCGGATACGCCCAGGCCGATCGACGCGATGGTGGCCGGCACGGTCACCAACAACGTGTTGACAAGATCGATGCGCACGGACGGGTTGGCGAGGATCTCCGCGAAATTGTCGAGATAAAGCGAGCGCGGCAGCGACCAGAGATCGCCAAGCGCGATGTCGCGGGTCGACTTGAAGGCGCTCAACAGCACCCCGATAGTCGGGGCCAGGAACAGCGCTGCCAGCACGATCAGGCAGATGAAGATGACGGTGCCCCAGGTATCGCTGGCGTGTTTGTGGTCCGACGTGGTGCTCATTCGTAGATCTCGTCCATCTTCTTGAGCTCCTTGAAGTAGACAAAGATGATCGTCAACGTGATGACGAAGAGGACGACCGAAATCGCGCTGCCGTAGCCCATTTTGTATTTCTTGAACGACTCGTCGTACATGAACATGGCGAGCGTATCGGATGAGTTGAACGGTCCGCCGCCCGTCATGATGTAAAGGATGTCGAAGCCCTTCAGCGAGTTGATCACTGAGAGCGCGATCACGACGACGGTCGCCGGCCTGAGCATGGGCAGAATGATGTGGGCGATCTGCTTGTGGTAGGCGACGCCGTCGACGTCGGCCGCTTCCAGCAGGTCGCGCGGGATGGCGGTCAGACCGGCCAGAAAGATCACCATGGCAAGGCCCGTCTGCTGCCAAGACCAGGCGACGATCACGGCGTAGAGCGCCGTCCCCGGCTTGGCGAGCCAGGCGTAGCCGAACGTCTCGCCGCTTGCCGCCGAGATGGCCGTATTGAGGAGCCCCCAGTCCGGCTGGAAGATCCAGATCCAGATCTGACCGACAACGACGGAGGACAGGCAGATCGGCAGATAGAAAATGGATTTGAACACGCCGGCGCCGCGCACGCCGCTGTCGAGCAGCAACGCCAGCGCGAGGCCGGCGCCAACCGGCAGGACAAGAGCGGCGGCCATCCAGATGGCGGAGTTGAGAATAGCGTTGGCGAACAACGGGTCGGTGAAGATCTTTCGAAAATTATCCAGCCCGACGAAGGCGGCATCGGCGGAAAAGCCGTTCCAGTTCGAGACCGAATAGCGGAACGAGTCGGCAAGCGGCCACAGCACGAACAGGCCGAACACGAGAAGCGGCGGCGCCAGCAACACCACCCGCCAGAACCGAACGTGGCTTTCCATAAGTCCTCGGACGTTTGAATCATCATGAGTCTGCCGGCACGGGCCGCCGGCTGCTCGCCGTGTTCGGCAACGCCGTCGGGCCACCTGATGGCGGCCCAACGGCTCGTCGATCATTGCGCCTTTGCGAAGATATCCTTGGCCTTGGCCTGGACGTCCTTCAGGTAATCGTCGACCTTGGAGGGATCATCCATGAAGCGCGCGAACATGGCGAGCCCGACTTCCGCCATGGGCGGCGTGGTGGCGAGGTCGTAGTTGAAGGCAAAGGCGTCGGCCTTGCTGACCTCGTCGAGCGCATGCTTCATCACCGGAGAATAGGTCTTAGTGTCGACTTTGGTATTGGGTGACAAGGCGCCCTGCACGGCAGCCCACTTGACCTGAACATCCGTGTTGGTGATCAGATACGACATGAGCTTCCAGGTGGCTTCCTTGTTGGCGGCGGTCTTCGACATCACCAAGCCGTCAACCGGACCGACGACGGCATCGGGTACGCCGGCCTTGACGGTCGGGAACGGGAAGAAATCGTAGTCGGAGCCTGGCTTCAGGCCGATGCCGTTCCAATAGCCGGTGATCCAGGTGCCCATCAACGTCATCGCCGCCTTGCCCTGCGCCACCTTGTCGGCAGCATCGGTCCAGGTGCTGGCATTGGCCTGCGGCGTGAAGTAACCAGCGTCGGTCAATTCCTTCCACTTCGCCATCGCCTCCTTCACTTCCGGATCGGTATAGGAGGCGGTGCCGGCCATCAGCTTTGCGCGGTAGTCGGGGCCGGCGGTGCGCAGCAGGAGGTAGTCGAACCAGAACTGCGCTGGCCATTGGTCCTTGGAGCCGAGCGCGATGGGGGTGATCCCCTTGCTCTTCAGCGTGGCGCATAGGGCGAGGAATTCCTCCCACGTCTTCGGGTTCGCCGTGATGCCGGCGTCCTTGAGCACCTTGGTGTTGTAGAACACGCCGGCATAGTGGTAGCCGAACGGCACCAGATAGTGCTTGCCGTCGTACATGCTGGCGTTCTTGATGATCCCCGGTTCGACGATCTGGTCGAGGCCGGAAGCGGCCCACTCGGCATCGATCGATGCGATGTTGCCGGCATCGGCAATGAACTTGGTGCGGGCGCCGGCCCAATAGCTGAAGACATCCGGCAGGCTGTTGCCGGCGGCGCGGACCAGGATTCCCGTCTTGAAGTCTTCGTGGCCGATCGGGCTGTCCTTCACCACGATGCCGGTCGCGGCGGTCAACTTGGCGAAGATCTCCTCGATGCCCTTCCGGCCCATTTCGCCGGTGAAGTAGTGCGAGATCGTGACGGTATCCGCGGCGAGCGACGGGGCGGCGCCGTAACCGGTTGGCAGGGCGATGGCAGCTGCCAGCAGCGCCCGCTTGATGTAGTGCCTCGTCATCAGAATGATCCTCCCGTTGGGTCTTGGGGATATATGTTGCCTTAGTGGCAACTTTATACATCCCACGTACGCTTTTTCCCTGAATATTGGACTTCTGTCAAGATATGTGTTGCCATATCGTCCATTTTCTGCAATCTAGCCCGTTAATAGCGCCTTCAGGCAACTAATGTTGCCCTATTTGAAACATATGCTACGCTGCGTATCGAACGAACCAACGGGAGCTCATCGATGCGAGTCGTACAGACCTTGCTGCGGGGACTGGAAGTGCTGGATTTTGTCGTCGAGGCTGGTCAGCCGGTGCGCAACCTGGACATTGCCGAGCGCTTCGGCATCGACAAGGCCAACGCCTCGCGGCTGTTGCTGACCCTGACCGAGGCCGGCTACGTCACGCGCTCCGGTTCGCGCGGCTTCGTGCCTGGACCGAAGGTGCGGGTTCAGCCGACGAAGCCGTTGGAACGGCTGATCAGCTTGCGCCTGCGCAGCCGTCCGGTGCTGGAGGAGTTGGTCCGGCTCAGCGGCGAGTGCGCGCACAGTGCCGTCCTGGTCGGCGACAAGGTCTGGTACATCGACGAGGTCTCCTCACCGCATCCCCTGAAGGTCGACCACCCTGCGGGCTCGCTCGCCCCGCTGCATTGTACCGCGCTCGGCAAGGCCTATCTCGCCTTCTCCTCGGAAGCACAGGTCAAGGAACTGACGGCCTTCACCACCCGCACGTTGACCAGCCGGGAGGCGCTCGACGCGGACATCCGCGGTGCGCGCGCGCGCGGCTACGCGATCGACGATGAGGAATTTTCGCTCGGCGTGCGCTGCGTCGCCGCGCCGGTGATGGATGCCAGCGGTGTCATGCTGGCGGCGATCGGCGTTTCGGGGCCGACCGCCCGCACCGACCGCACCCGATTGGAGGAACTGGGCAGACTCGTCGCCGAGCGCTGCGCCCAATTCACGTCTGAACCAGGATGAGACAATGATTGCCAGCGTCGAACGGATCGGTATCGGCTTCATCGGAGCGGGCCGGATCTCGGATTTGCATGCCATCGAGTATTGCGCCAACCCCGGCGCGGAGATCGTCGCCATCTGTGACGTCGACATCGAACTTGCCAGCGGCCGCGCCGCGGCGTGGGGGGTGGGACAGGCCAAGGTCTACGCTGACTATCGCGATCTGCTGGCCGATCCGGCCGTCGACGCCGTCGAGATCCTGGTGCCGCACCATCTGCATCACCTGATTGCGTCGGCTGCCTTGGCGGCAGGCAAGCATGTCTCGCTGCAGAAGCCGATGACGCTCGATCTTAGGGAAGCCGACGATCTCGTCGCGCGCGCCGCCGCGAGCGGCAAGGTCTTCAAGGTGTTCGAGAATTTTATCTTCTACCCGCCGGTGATGCAGGCCCGCGCGCTGATCGACGACGGCGCCATCGGTACCCCCCTGTCAATCCGCATCAAGAGCAATCCTGGTCGCAGCCGGTCCGCCTGGGCGGTTCCGCCGTCGGCGCAAGTCTGGCGCGCCGACGCCTCGAAAAGCGGCGGCGGGCCGCTGTGCTTCGACGACGGGCACCACAAGTTCGCGCTCGCCTGGCATTTCATGGGGCGCGCCGAAGCCGTGCACGCCTGGATCGGGCAAAGTCGCGCCCCTGACGGCTTCCTGTTCGATGCCCCGGCGTTGATCTCCTGGCGCTTCTCCGAAGGTCGCGTCGGCTGCCTTGAGGTCGTCTATTCGCCCGAACTCGACATCATCACCGAGCATTACGCCCAAGATGATCGCGTCGAGATCACCGGCACAAGGGGCGTCATCAGCATCAATCGCGGCCACGGCCGGTTGGGCGACCAACCCCCGGTCGTACTGCAGGCCGGTGGCAAGACAGTCGGATACAGCGACATGGACACGGGCTGGGAGGCGAGCTTCGTCGAATCGACCCGGCAGTTCATCAAAGTGCTGCGCGACGGCGGCACGCCACGATTGACGGGAGCCGAAGGGCGCGAAGTGCTCGCCTTCACGATCGCGGCACAGGATGCGGCTCGCCTCGGCGGCGATATCCGCCCCGCCTATTGATGTCTTCCCCTTTTTCTGAAGAGACCACGCCGATGGATGCGACCAACGCCGGGGCCGGCACTTCCTCTGCTGAAATCCTTGCCCGTGCCAAGATGATTGCCGCTGCCGGCGGGCTCAATGCGGCGATTGAGACAGGGGCGATCCCGCCGATCGTCCGTGTCACGCTGGCTGAGGCCCTGGTCCTCGGGCTACTGCGGCAGGGCGTGCGCAAGTACCTCGCCGTATTCGGCCACGGCAACACCGCCGTCGGCGAAGTGCTGCGCCTGTACCAAGCCGCTGGCGTCACCCGCACCTTCAACTTCCGCAACGAGGTGGCGATGGCCCATGCCGCCACGGCGCTCGCCTGGCACTATGGCGAGATCCCGGCCGTGGTGACGTCGATCGGCCCCGGCGCGCTGCAGGCCTTCGCCGGCTCGCTGGCCGCCGCCTCCAACGGAGTCGGCGTCTGGCACCTCTATGGCGACGAGACGACATTCGGCGAGGGCTACAACATGCAGCAGGTGCCGCATCGCGGCCAGGGCGCATTCGCCGCGCTGACCGGTGCACTCGGTCGCACCTTTCAGCTGCACACGCCGGAAGCGGTACGCGAGGCGCTGAGACAAGGCATCGCCACGGTCAGTCATCCAACCCGACCGCAGCCATTCTATCTCCTGTTGCCGATCAATACCCAGCCGAAGCTCCTGGATCTCAGTCTTGCCAGCCTGCCGGAGCCGGTCGCGGCCGAGCCGGTCGCCCCCGTCGCGGACAGCCTCTTCGATGCCGCCGTCCGGCTGATTTCGGCCAATGCACGCATCGTCATCAAGGCTGGCGGCGGCGCGCGCCGGGCGGCGGCGGCGGTGTGCCGGTTGGCCGAACGTATCGGTGCCGCCGTGGTGCTGTCGCCCGGCTCCACCGGTGTCATGCCCGACGCCCACCCGCAGAACATGCATGTCGGCGGTTCGAAAGGCTCGATTTCCGGCAATTTCGCCATGAGCGAAGCTGAACTCCTAGTGGTGATCGGCTCGCGCGCGGTGTGCCAATCCGATTGTTCCGGCATCGGCTACCCGAAGGTGCGCGCGGTCATCAACGTCAACGCCGATTACGACGACGTGCTCCACTACAACCGCAGCCTCGCCTTGATCGGCGATGCCGCCGCCGTCATCGGCAGGCTTGAGGCGGCGCTCGACCGGGCGCAGCATCGGCCGGGAGCCGAGAGCGCCGCCTGGCTTGCGGCCTGCGCCGCGCGCAAGGCCGAGTGGAAGCACTTCTGCGCCAGTCGGCGTGCCAGCGCGCCGCTGTACGATGCGGCCTGGGAAATGGACGTCCTCACCCAGCCGGCGGCGATCGGCGTCGTCGCCGATTTCGCCCGTTCGGTCGGCGCCATCAAATATTTCGATGCCGGCGACGTGCAGGCCAACGGCTTTCAACTGGTCGAGGACGATGCGCCCGGCGATACGTTCACCGAGTCCGGCGCCTCCTACATGGGGTTCGCCGTCAGCGGCCTGATGGCGAGCGCCATCGCCGATCAGCCGGCCTACCCGATCGCCTTTACCGGCGACGGATCGTTCATGATGAACCCCCAGATTCTGATCGACGCCGTCGAGCACGGGCTCAGGGCGATGATCGTGCTGTTCGACAACCGGCGGATGGCGGCCATCACCAATCTGCAGCGCGCCCAGTACGGGGCCGAATTCATGACGTCGGACTGCGTTCAAGTCGACTACGTGCGCTTGGCGTCGGCTGTCAGAGGCGTGCACGCGGTGTTCGGCGGCGCGACGGCGGCCGAGCTCAAGGCCGCGCTCGCCGATGCCTACGCCCACCCCGGCCTGTCGCTGGTGCATGTGCCGGTTTACGACGGCGACGCGGCGACCGGCGGCATGGGCACCTACGGCGCCTGGAACGTCGGCAACTGGGTCGCCGACGTCGAAGCGCGTTACCTGCGCCAGATCATTTGAGGAAAACCCATGTACGATCGCTTCGGTCTGCTGATTGATGGTCAATGGCGCCCGGCCGCCGACGGCGCCAGCCTGGTGGTCTACTCGGCCGCGACGGAGCAGCCGGTCGGGCGGGTGCCGGTGGCCGGCAGTGCCGATATCGCCGCAGCGCTCGCCGCCGCCGAGGCGGCGTTCAAACGCTGGCGCGAGGTGCCGGCCTGGGACCGCGCCCGCACTCTCGCCCGCGCCGCTGGGCTGATGCGCGACCGGATCGAGGTCATCGCCCAGATGATGAGCACTGAGACCGGCAAGCCCCTGGCTGAAGCCCGCGGCGAGACGACTGCCGCCGCCGACCAGTTTGAATGGTATGCGGAGGAGGCCAAGCGCGGCTATGGCCAGATCGTGCCGGGGCGCAAGCCGGGCGAACGGATCAGCGTCGTCTACGAACCGGTCGGCGTCTGCCTGACGCTGACCGCCTGGAATTTTCCGGCGCTGTTGCCGGCGCGCAAGATCGCCGCAGCGCTGGCAGCGGGCTGCGCCGTGATCGCGCGGCCGGCAACGGAGGCACCCGGCGCCGCATTTGCACTCGCTGAGGCGCTGATGGACGCCGGCCTCCCGCCAGGAACCATCAACGTGCTGACCGGGCCCGCCGCGCCGATGGTTGCCGACCTGATCGCATCGCCGGTCATCCGCAAAGTGTCGCTCACCGGTTCGGTAAGCGTCGGTCGCCAGGTGCTCACGCAGTGTGCCGCCGATTTCAAGCGAACCTCGATGGAGCTTGGCGGCCACGCCCCGGCCATCGTGCATGCCGATGCCGATCCGGTCGCGGCCGCGCAGCTGTTGGCGGGCGCGAAATTCCGCAACTGCGGCCAGGTTTGCATCTCGCCCAGCCGATTCTACGTGCACCAGTCGATCCGGCCGGCGTTCGATCGGGCCTTTGCCGCCGTCGCGGCTGCGATCGTGGTCGGCGACGGACTTGTCGACGGCGTCACCATGGGACCGATGATTCGCCGCTCGGCGCTTGAAACCGCGATCGAGTTGATCGCCGATGCCCGCGCCCGCGGCGCGCGGCTCCTAGCCGGCGGTGGCCGGCCGGCCCATCTGAACCGGGGCCACTTCATCGAGCCGACCGTCATGGCCGACGTCGACGACGGTGCCAGGATCATGCAGGAGGAGCCATTCGCCCCGGTCGCGCCGATCGTCGGGTTTACCGATGAGGACGCAGTGATCGAGCGCGCCAACAGCCTGCCGTTCGGTCTCGCCGCCTACGTCTTCACGCCGGATGCGGAGCGCGCGGAGCGCACGGCGCGCGGCCTCAAGGCCGGCATGGTCGGCATCAACGAAGTGTTGCTGGCAACGGCGGAAGCGCCGTTCGGCGGCGTCGGGCACAGCGGCCACGGCCGCGAGGGCGGCTCGCTCGGCCTCCACGACTACCTCGAAGCAAAATACATCCGCCACCGGCTCAACCGATCCACCTGAGGGACTGCATCATGGACGCCAACGTCAGATCGGCACGGGGCTTCGCTCGCGGGTTGACGAATTACGGCGACCGCGACTTCGCGCTCTACTTGCGCAAGTCGTTCGCCAAGTCGATGGGCTATTCGGACGAACTCCTCGATGCGCCGATCGTCGGCATTTGCTCGACGCCGTCCGGTTTCAACAATTGCCACCGGCAGGTGCCCGAGCTGGTTGAGGCGGTGAAGCGCGGCGTCATCGCCGCCGGCGCGCTGCCACTCGAGTTTCCGGTCATTTCGCTCGGCGAGGTGTTCCTGAGCCCGACGAGCCTGAAGTATCGCAACCTGATGGCGATGGACGTGGAGGAGATGATCCGCGCCCAGCCGATGGACGCGGTGGTGTTGATCGGCGGCTGCGACAAGACCGTGCCGGCGCAGTTGATGGGTGCCGTCTCGGCGGGACTGCCCGCCGTCCAGCTGGTGACCGGCCCGATGTCGACCGGCCGTTACAAGGGTGAGCGACTCGGCGCCTGTACCGATTGCCGCCGCTTCTGGAGCCGGTACCGCGCCGGCGACATCGACGCCGAGGAGATCGCCGCGGTCGAGGGCAGCCTGGCTGTTACCGCCGGCACCTGCGCGGTGATGGGGACGGCCAGCACCATGGCCTGCATGGCCGAAGCGCTTGGAATGACACTGCCGGGATCGGCGACGATCCCCGCTGTGCACGCCGACCGCCTGCGAGCCGCCGAGGCGACCGGACGGCTCGCCGTGCGCCTCATCGGTTCCGAACTGACGCCCGCGACGATCCTGACCCGCGCGGCGTTCGAGAATGCGCTGCGCGTTCTCTTGGCGCTGTCAGGCTCGACCAATGCCGTCATCCATCTGGCGGCGATCGCCGGGCGGGCCGGCATAATCCTCGACCCGGCAGAGATCAACCGGTTGTCCGACGAGACGCCGGTGCTGGTCAATCTGAAGCCGGTCGGCGACTTCTACATGGAGGATTTGCATGCCGCTGGCGGGCTGGGCGCGGTCATGGCCGAACTGGAACCGCTCTTGAACCTCGATTGCCAGACCATTACCGGCGAAACGCTTGGCGCGCGCATCGCCCGCGAACGTGGACATTTCGTCGACCGTGTCATCGTGCGGACCCGCGACAACCCGATCGATCCCCGCGGCGGACTGATTGCCTTGACTGGCACGTTGGCACCGGGTGGCGCTATCCTGAAACGTGCGTCGGCGACCCCGGAGCTGCTGGAACATGAAGGTCGGGCCGTGGTGTTCTCCTCGCTCGATGATCTTGCCGCGCGGATCGACGATCCCGCCCTCGACGTCGCGGCCGACGACGTGCTCGTCCTGCAGAATGCCGGCCCGAAAAGCGCCTCGGGCATGCCGGAAGCCGGCTATCTGCCAATTCCGAAGAAACTGGCGAGGGCCGGCGTCAAGGACATGGTGCGGATTTCGGATGCGCGCATGAGCGGCACCGCCTTCGGCACCATCGTGCTGCATGTCACGCCGGAGGCGGCGGTCGGGGGACCGCTCGGTCTCGTCCGCAATGGCGACCGCATTCGGCTCAGTGCAGCGGCGAAGCGTATCGACCTGCTGGTCGAGCCCGCCGAACTGGCGCGCCGCGCGGCCGAACCGAAGGATGTCGCGTCGGACCAAGCGGCCCGTGGCTATGCCGCGCTCTACCGCGAGCACGTGATGTCGGCAACGGATGGATGCGATTTCGACTTCCTCAGGACGGTGACCCGCCCTGACTGAGTTGGTCCAATCCAAAGTCTGGCTTCGGGCGTAGGCCTTTCCTGATCGCCCGATCGAGGGGGCCGTCCCTGGTGATACGGCGCCACCCACCCGCAGGTCCATCAGGACGTCGGCCTCGCGCCTGTCGCGGTTGCCGTTGCGGTCGGCCTCAACACTGATGCCCGAAGCGAGGTGCTCGGCTTGGTCATCGGATCGTCGGAAGCGGAGAGGACCTCGATCGACATTCTTCACGAGCTTGCCCGTCGCGGCCGGTATGTCGCGAAGTTCGAGGGCTCCGCCGGGAGAGCAATTGCCAACAGACATGATATGTCGGTAATTGCAGCTCCTCACAACCAGCTCTCAAAGATTAATATCCATTTCTGGACACATCCACGGTCATTCTTCGCCATTCTTGGAGTACATCCAGCGATATTCCATGGTTCTGCTTCAGTGTATTTTTGGCAAGATACACTGACGGCGGAGGCCGTTTCCCTTCGCCCCCGCGTCCGGCAGTATAGCTAAATTAAGCGTCGGACGGCACCAAGCGAGATCCGGCCGGCAATAAATTGGGAAGCAATTCAGCAGCGTGACGACGTGAGCCTCAGGG
>JARLIT010000175.1 GCA_031291575.1 Ancalomicrobiaceae bacterium | reverse complement strand
GTTCGGCACGTAAGGCTGCCACAAAGCGACGCCTGTCCGCCAACGCGTCACCCCGTCGGACCGCTCAGGCCTTCGGCGCGTTGGCCGGCTCCGGCGGCTGCGAGGATGGCGCCGCGGCAGGCGGCAACGGACCCGGCGGCGGCGCCTTGGCCGGGATCACCGGCTTGGGGATACTGGCCTTCATGTACTGCTGCCGGTACTCGTCGAGGAACGAACGCATCGTATCGACTCCGGCAATCTGCTTGGCGATTTCGCGGAATTCGGTGCCCTGCGTCTGGATCGCCGCTGTCACCACGTCGAAGGCGCGGGAATTCGGGCTGTCGCGCATCTTCGCAGCGAATTTGTTGCGCAGCCGATCGAGCGACAGCTGATCGGCGCCGAGCGCGTAGCCGATGGCGGCCCTGATGACATCGAGCCGTTCCTGGTTGTCGAGCGCCGTCTTGTCGCTCCAGCGCCCGGCGAGCATGGTCTCCAGCCGTTCACCCGCCCCGCGCCAGTCCTTCGCCTTCCAGGCGATATCCGCCTTCAGACGGTCGACGTCGGAGCCAACCAGCGGCGACAGCAGTTCAAGCGCCAGTTCGCCGCGCCCGATCTCGGAGAGCGCTCGGGCCTCGACCACCCGCCGCTGCCGCTCGATCGAGGCCGGCAGAGAGGATTGCCGCGTCTTGTTGAGGACCACGAGCGCCTGATCCGGCTTGCGGTTCAGCATATGCACCACCGCGAGGTCGGCGGCGATCTGCGCTTTGGCGACGCCCCTGAGCCGGTTTTCGACCTGATAGGTCAGCATCTCGGCCGCCTGATCGAGGAGATCGACCGAAATCAGCCGATCGGCGAGATTGCGCACGATCTCGTCGCCCTGCCGGCCGACCGGCGTCATGTCGCGGAAATCGTAGTAGAGCGTCAGCGCCTCGATCGGTTCCAGCGTATCAGCCTTGCCGTCGAGGAACAGGTCGAGGAAAACCTTGTTCATCTCGTCCTGCAGCTTATGCGTCGTTTCGGCATTTCCGTCGATCTGCAAGGCCGAGCGCATCAGGTTGAAGGCCTCACGGTACTGGCCGTTCGCCGCCTGCATATTGGCGAGAAAGCGCAGCGACTTCAGCTCGACTTCGTCGCCGCGCCAGCCGAACACCAGGGACTTCAGCCGATCGATCAGATCCTTGTCGGAAATCTGCGCGTCGCGGTGCAGGATCACTAACCGACGGTATTCGGCCTCGGCTGCGCCGCGCCGGTCCGAACTCTCGACCGCCTTGTCGAGTCGCGTCAGTGCGTCGTCCGGTCGGCCGGCCGCATCCATGATCCGGCCCTCCAGGATCTCGTATTTGACAGCCAGCGCCGGATCGATCTCGTCCGGCTGGATCTCGGCCAGCCGCGCCGCCGCCGGGCCGAAATCGTTGAGTTCGACCGAACACTCGGCAGCCGCCAGCGAGAACATCGCCTGCACGTCGATCGGATAGGAGCCGACCGCAGGCGCGGCCTGGACCGCCGCGTCACGCCCCTCGACACATTTGTTGAGGCCGTCGTCGACGATGGTCCGCCACAGCGCTGCGTCGGCGCTGTCGGCCAGCGCCGGCCGAGCCAGCACCTGATGCGCTTCCTTGTACCGGCCTGTCATCGCCTGCGCGGCTGCGTAAAGAACACCAAAGCCGGGATCGCGTTCGATGCCCGGCGACTCCATTGCTGTCAGCCTCAGCACCCCGAGAGCTTCGGGGGCGAAGCGTTGAGCTATGTAGAAACTGGAGAGCGCCAACCGCTTCGCTGTTCGCTCCTTTTCCGGAGCGTCGGCGACCGACGCCTGCAATTCCAGCAACCTTTCATTGAAGACCGCCGGATTGCCCATCTCGAACGACTTGGCATCGGCGGCGACGCGCTTCGGCTTGTCGCCGAGCCGTGGCAGCGTCGCCTCGCTATGGTCGAGCGAGGGGCCGGTCGACAGGCTGAGCCCCCGCTCCCGGCCGATGCTCACCACGTCGTGCTCGAGCGAGACGCGCAGATCGTCGGCGAAGGGGATCACGGCAACCCCCTGCGCGGTCGCCAGAGCATCGAGTTCGGCGAAGCCCTGCTCCTTGATCAGGCCGCGGGCCGGACCAAAGGCCGTCACCACCATGATCTTGTCGCCGACATTCGGGTCGGCCAATTCATGCACCGCGCCGGCATCCGGCAGGTCGATCTGCAATTGCCCCTGCTGATCGGCGCGGAAGATGCGCTTCAGGAGCAGCGGCCGCGACGGCTCCAGTACCATTTCGCCGATGGTCAGGATCCAGCTGTTGCCATCAGCGCCCATGGTGGTCAGCGCCGGCTGGGTCAGGTCGATGCGGACCGTCTGGGCCTGATCGACCTTGCCGGCGACGACATTGGCGGCCAGATCGCCGAGCGCCGTCTGGATCGCTCGCACGTCGACCGGCAGCTTCGAATCGAACACCAGCCAGACGCTGAAGTCGCGCTTGAACGCTGCCGAGGCGACTCGATCGCGGAAGGGAAACGCGACGCGCACCAAGTTGCCGTTGCGCTTGGCCTCGGCGCGGATGATCTTCGGCACGTCGGCATTGGGATCACGCACTTCCGGCCGCATCTCGCCGGGATTGGCCGGTTCGGGCGCCGTTTCGTCCTGCCGCGGCGCGGGGGCCGCGATGGCATCCGGTGGCACGACCGGTTCCTGGCTCGCCGCAATCGGCAGGCTCGTCTCGGCCGGAGCCGGCGGCTCCGGGACGGGGGTAATCCGTTTTGGCGGTTCGGCCGCAACGTCATTGGCGATCGGCTTCGTCGCCGGCTTGGCCGGGACCTTGGCGACCGGAGCCTTGGCGGCGGGGAGCGCGGCTGCCGGCTTGTCGACCGTCGGCTTGTCGGCCCCCGGCATCGGCACTTGGGTGGTGACGACGTCGGCCGCCTGCGGCTTGTCTGGCGCCGGCGTAGGCCGCGTCCCCGGCGACTCGACGCGATCGTGCGCGTCGCCCGGCATGTCGGACAGCCCTTTCAGCGCCTGCGCCGGCAAGGGGTTCGGGCGCTCGGATCCGGTCGACAGATCGACGACATAGGTCTGATCCTCGCGGAAAGCCCGCACATCCGCCTCCGGCGTGATGCTCAGGGTGATCTTGAGCTTGCCTTCGACAATTTCGGCGGCGATGTCGGTCAGTCCCTGCGGCGGATCGATCAGCACGGGGGCGAAATCGATCCTGGCCGGCCGGTTGAACGTCAGCAGCACCTTATCCTTGTCGCGGCTCATCTGCGTGTCAAACGGCACGTTCCAGCCGAAGGAGAAGCGTGTGAACGTCGGCTGTCGACCGACGCGGAAATCGAGCTTCGGCATCACCTTCTGGCCGAAGCGCATGTTCTCGGCCTCGCGCTGGGCTTTGAGCGCGGCATCGGCGCGCTGCGCCAGGTCGCGCACAACCGCTTCCGGCAGCGTCGGCGTCGGCCCCTGCCAATTCCCCGGCAGCAGATCGACAAACAGCTTCTCACCAGCGTCCATCGTGCTGATGCGGGTCTGCCGGGCGAGGGCAAACCGCAGCGCCATGCCATCGGGATCGCGGCGAGCGACCGTCAGATAGTCGCCGAGCACCAGCGGCACCCGGTCGACGTTGACCTTGATGGCCTCGGCAAACTGGATGACGAGCACGCCGTTGTTGGACTTGATGACGTATTGCGGCAGCAGGTTGCGGTCTTTGAAGGCGATGACCATCCGCCCGAAGCCCTTCTCCTGGGAGACTTCGATCGTGGCGGGGGCGCCGGCGTCTTGGGCTCCCGCCGGGCGGCCGTGACCGACTGCGAACAGGAGGCAGATCATCAGGACAAGTGCGGCCGGGCGGAGACTCCTCCACCCGAGACCCGTCACCGGACCAAGACTCGTCTCGAACACCATCACGCGGCACCGACCCGGCGGCGGAGGCGGCAGCTCGTCCGAGCCGTCCGGACTGAAAACTCATCCGGGCCGACAAGGCGCGAGCGGCGGCCAGCCGCTGCGAACTCAACTCATGGAGAAAGTCTAGGGCGACGGGGTGAATGGGCGGTTAAATGTCCGCCAGGGTCTTAACTTTGAATTTGCTGCGACATCACCGACGAGCCGCACACCGGGCGCAAAGCGGATTTCGACCCTGTCGAGAGCCGCGGCCTCAGCCGTCGTGCCCGTTGATCTTCGGCAGCGCCGACGGCAACTGCGGGACGACTTCCTTGGCCTTGCGATTGGCAAGGCCGACGGTCAGCTTTTCGGCCGTATCGGGCTGCATTTTGGCAACCACGTCGCCGAGTCTTTTCGGGTTCATCTGCCGGGCGATGTCGACGAGGAGCGTCGGCTCAAGCCGATCGAACACGCGCGCGGCATCCTTGGCCTTCATCGACTCGTACATCTTGACGATGTCCTGCAGCTCCTTGCCTTTCTCCGCTTCCTGCGTCTGCGCGCCTGTTGAGATTTTGTCCTCGATCGTCTTCAGATCGTCGATCCGCTTCTCGATCTTCATCTCGGTGGCCTTCAACAGGCCTTCGCGGACGTCCATCTGCTTTTCGCGGTCTTCCACCTGCTTGCGCCGATCGCCGAGAAGCTGCAGCAAGCGCGCCTGTGTGGCAGTCTGCCCGTCGTCGACTGGCTTGGCCTCCTCCGGCCGCTTGTCGGTGACGACGAGCTTGTTTTCGTCCTTGCGCAGTGCCGGCGGTGCTTCGGCCGGCGCCTCGTGGTTCGCTTCGCTGGCGGTCGCGATCGGATCGACACCGTTGTCGCTCAACAGCGAAATATCCCAATTGTTGAGGAGATTGGTCCGGTGGTCCTCCTGCTTGGCCACGGTCGCGGGATGGCCGACGAAGGTGGAGCCCGAAACCCAGAGCTCCACCGACTTCATCAGCAACAGCCCGAAGGCCGCGATGACCACCAGGGGGATCAGCCGAAGCTGTTTCACGCCGCCTTCTCCGCGTTAACTCGACGCATCTCCATCAGCCGGATTCGCGCCTGCTCCGCAAGGGCTCTGAGTTCCTCCACGCGGCTGGTACGCTTTTGTACCTCGCTGACGCGGACGTCCTCGACCGGCAAGCTCACCGGCGCCTCGCTCGTCTCCGTATCGCCGCCAGCATGCACCGCAGCGGTTGACGTTCGATGAGAGAGATCGCTCGCATTCGAAACACCGCGGATCTCGGCCGCTTCGGGCGGTAGCGGCGGCGGCACCGCCTGTTCGGACGCTTGCGCTGCTGCCGGCGTCGATGCCGCTTCCTCCGCCTGGGCCTGGCTCTGGGTGTCGGCACGCCGGACCGCGCTGGCGATCTGCTTGATGCGGGCCAGCACCTTCTGTCCCTCGCCGATCTCGCGGGCGATCTCGATGGAGAAATACTCCGCCTCGCGCATCCGCGCGGCGAGTGTCTTGTCGCAATCGAGCGCCGCTTCGCGCAAGCCGCCGATGGCGCGTTCGGCGATCTCGGTGGCCATCACCAGCTCTGAAATCGTGGCCCTGAGATCGGACTCATCCGCCCGAAGCCGTTTCAGACGCTGATTGAGCAGCACGCAATAGCCGATGGTGATGATCAGCAACAGCGCCACCAGCGCCTCGGCTGCCATCGGAATCAGGGATCCGGTCATGACGCCTGCATCTCCTTTTGCGATGCCGCCTTCTCGAAAGCGGCGAAGGTCATTCTTGGACGTTTGAGGTTCTTCGAGACGCGCACGGATATCTTTTCGCCGACGCGGCCCATGACGCCTTCGGTCATGACGACACCGCCGCATTTGATGGTGACCGGGTCTTGCGGCCCGACGTCGAAGATGAGCGTCTGGCCGACCTCGAGCCCGAGGATCTGGTTGAGCGACAGCTCGCGTTCGAACAACACCGCATCGACCTCGATCTCCGCCCCAAAAATCTCCGTCGCCAGATGTCCCTCCCAGATCGGATCGCGGCCGAACTTCTCGCCCATGAACATCTGCAGAAGCAGATCGCGGATCGGCTCCAGCGTGGCGTATGGGAGAAGGACCTCGATCTTGCCGCCGCGATCCTCCATGTCGATGCGGAACTCGGCGAGAATTGCCGCATTCGCCGGTCGCGACACGGCGGCGAAGCGCGGGTTGGTCTCCAGCCGTTCGAGCGTGAACTTGACCGGCGACAACGGCGCGAATGCCAGTTCGGCGTCGGCAAGCACGATCTCGATCATGCGGCGCACGAGGTTGGTCTCGATCGTCGTATAGGGACGCCCCTCGACGCGGATCGGCGTGGTGCCGCGCCCGCCGCCCAACAGAACGTCGATGATCGAGTAGATGAGGCTCGAATCGACCGTAACCAACCCAAAGTTATCCCATTCTTCCGCCTTGAACACGCCAAGAATTGCTGGAAGCGGGATCGAGTTGAGATAGTCGCCGAACCTGACCGAGGCGATCGAGTCGAGCGACACTTCGACGTTGTCGGAGGTAAAGTTGCGCAATGAGGTCGTGGTCAGCCGCACCAGGCGGTCGAACACGATCTCGAGCATCGGCAGGCGTTCGTAGGAGACGAGCGCCGAGTTGATCAGCGCGCGAATGCCCGACTGTTCCTGGGAGATGTGCTCGTCGACATCGAAGCCGAGGAGGTTGTCGATTTCCTCCTGGTTGAGAATGCGATCGCCGCCACGTGTCGCCTGATCGAGATCGAGGCTCGGATCGTCGGCGGCGAGAGTCCAATTGCCCGAGGCCGAGGTATCCTGCGCCACGCCCTGCTCGGCCAGCGCTGCCCCCCAATCGTCCATGTCGGCGTCGGAAGTTCCCTTCTGCTCCGCCAGCGCCGCTCCCCATGCAGCATCCAGATCTTCCATGCCGTCGTCGTTTTCGTCCGCCATTGGGTCCGCCTACTGCAAGAGAATTTCCCGGAACAACACCTGGTCGACGTGCGCCGGATAGATGGCGATGTTGACGCGGCGCTGCAGCTCCTCCTTGACCCGGAAGAGCCCGGCCGATCCATCGAGGTCCGTCGTCCTCAGTTCCCTGAGGTAGACCTGGAAAGCATCGAGCACCCGCGGCATCACCGGCTGGATCTTGTCGACCGTCTCCTTCTGCGACACTTCGAGCGCGATCTTGAGTTTCAGGTAAGAGGCGCGCTGGTCGACTGAGGACAGATTGACGACGATCTCCGGCAGGTCGACGAATAGCGCCGGCTTGACCGTCACCGCCGGATGCGTCGCATCCGCTTCCTTCGGCTTGCCGCCAAAGACGCCGAGGAAATAGGCCCCTGCCCCGCCCGCAATGAGCAGGACTGCCAGGCCGGCGCCACCGAAGATCATCAGCTTCTTCTTGTTTCCGCCCGAGCTGGGGGTCTCGTCGTCCCCGGCGTCGGCAGATTTCTTCTCGGGTTGCTTTGCCATCGCCCCACCGTTGCCGCGACCGGCGCTTCCGCATCTGGCTGGAGCATATCGGGCTCGGATCGACACGATCCGCGGCCACAAAACGCTCCAGCGGCTGACTCTGGAGCTCTCCCCGACGGATCGGACGACTCCGTCTGCCTGGAAATGCTCTAGGCAAAATCTACCGAGTGAATGGTTAACGACTGGTTACGATTAACCCCTTTTTAACCACGGCAATCTTTGCCGAGTTGACCGGAATGGCCGGCACATCCTGCCACGGCGCGGCCGGCGTCGTTCCATTAACCATTTGAATTCATGAAGATTAATTTCTGGCACGGCGCATGCAATCCCCAATGGCGGTCGCCCTGACTGGGGAGTTTTGGACGGCCAATGGGGAGATATCCATGGATAACGCTCAGCTCGTCGGGCTGTCGCGACAGACGTCGCTTGCCCGCCAGCTCGATCTCATCGCGAACAACCTCGCCAACGTCAACACGCTCGGCTTCAAGTCGCAGAAGTTGATGTTCAAGGAACAAACGATGCCGGGCGCCGTGGACAATTCGTTCCTGCGCCCGGATCGGCCGATCAGCTTCGTCCTCGACGATGCCAACGTCGTCGACTATTCGCCCGGCCAGAGCGAGATGACCGGCAACCCGCTCGACGTCGCCATCAGCGGCCAGGGATTTTTCGCGGTCCAGACGCCGGCCGGCGAGCGCTACACCCGTAACGGCTCCTTCGCCATCAACAGTGCCGGCCAGTTGGTCACGCAGAACAACTATCCGGTGCTCACCGAAGGCGGCCCCCTGTCCTTTCAGCCCGGCGAAGGGCCGGTATCGATCGCCGCCGACGGCACGATTTCGACCAACCAGGGTCAGCGCGGCAAATTGAAGATCGTCGACTTCCCGCCGAACCAGCCGCCCACCAAGGTCGGCGAGACACTGTTTGCCTCGAACAACGCCATCCCCGCCACGCTGCCGGAAGTCTCCCAGGGACGGCTGGAGAAATCCAACGTCAACAGCGTCGTCGAACTCACCGACATGATCGCAGTGCAGCGCAGCTATCAGGCGGTCGCCAGCCTGATGAAGGAGACCGATGACTTGCGCAAGAACTCGATTTCCACGCTCGGACAGGTTTCCTGAAGGGGGTAACGTAGCATGAAAGCCCTTCACACCGCCGCCTCCGGCATGTTGGCTCAGGAACTGAACGTCGAAGTCATTTCCAACAACATCGCCAACATGCGCACCACCGGCTTCAAGAAGCAGCGCGCCGACTTCCAGGACCTGCTCTATCAGAACCTCAGACAGGTCGGCTCCAACAGCGCCGACGCCGGCAATCTGGTACCGACCGGCGTGCAGATCGGTTCCGGCGTGCGCGTCGTGGCCACCCCCCGCATCATGTCGCAGGGCACCATCGAATCGACCGGCAAGGAGACCGACGTCGCCATCAACGGCGAGGGCTTCTTCCGTGTGCTGATGCCCGATGGCCGCACCGCCTATACCCGCGATGGCTCGTTCGAGCGTTCAGCGACCGGCCTCCTGGTGACTGCTGACGGTTACCAGGTCGAACCGGGCATCACCATTCCATCGAATGCCACCGGCTTGACCGTCAACAGCACCGGGCAGGTGCAGGCCGTCATCGGCAACGCCACCTCGTCGACGACATTCGGCCAGATCCAGCTGGCCACCTTCATCAACAAGTCGGGCCTCGAATCGAAGAGCAACAACCTGTTCTTCGAAACCGCCTCGTCCGGGGCCGCCCAGGTGGGTAACCCCGGCGACACCGGCTTCGGCTCGCTCCTGCAGAACCAACTCGAAATCGCCAACGTCGATGCAGTCACCGAAATCTCTGATCTGATCTCGGCCCAACGCGCCTACGAGATGAACTCGCGGGTGATCAAGGCGGCCGACGAGATGATGCAGACTTCGGTCCAGCAAGCATAAGGGCTAGGCCATGAAGAGACAGATCCTCGCACGATCGTTTGCCCAGCGGGCCGCTGCCCTGGCGCTCGCCGTCGCAAGCCTCGTCTCCGCCGCCGGTGCGGCCTCCATCGATCTCGACCGCAAGCCGACGCTGAGGCCCGCCGTCACCGTCAATTCCGACGTCGTCACCATCGGCGACTTCTTCGAGGGCGCCGGCACCATCGGCGAGACCCCGATCTTCCGTTCGCCCGACCTCGGCCAGACCGGTACGGTCTCGGCCGCCAAAGTGATCGCCGCCGCCAAGGCCGCCGGCCTCTACGATGCCGATGCCGGTTCCCTCGTCGACGTCGTCGTCACCCACGAGGCCCGCGAGTTCGCCCAGGACGACGTTGCCCGGTTGATCGGCGACGCCGCTGCCCGGCAATTCCCGCTGCCCGACGGCTCGGAGCTCGTCGTCACCTTCGATCAGCCAATCACGCCGCAGAAAACCGATCCGCATTCCAGCCAGCCGATGCGGGTTGCCTCGCTCAGCTATTGGCCGGCGACCGGTCGCTTCGACGCGCTCATCATCTTCGACCTCGGCAACGGCGTCGAACGTCTGCGTGTCCGCGGCTCGGCCACCGAGATGGTGCCGACCCCGACGATCACCCGCGATGTCGCGCGCGGCGACGTCATCTCCGCCGATGCCGTCGTCATGACCAAGCAACCGCGCCGCATCGTCGGGGTGGGACGGCCGGCCGACCCCGGCCAGATCATCGGCCAGGCGGCGCGCCGGCCATTGCACAACGGCCAGTATGTCGGGCTCGCCGACGTCATGCCGCCGGTACTCGTCACTCGGGGCGACACCATCACCCTCGTCTACGAGGTCCCGGGCCTGGTGCTGACCACCCGCGCCCAGGCCATGGATTCAGGCACGCGCGGCGAAACCGTCGGCGTCATGAACCCGCAGTCCAAACGCATCGTGCACGGCACCGTCGTCGGTGCCGGCAAGGTTCAGGTGTCGGGCGGCGTCCTGACCGCCTCCGTCGAGCCTCAACCCTGATTACCGGGAGACAGTCATCGTGTCGCAGTTCCGCCGTGGACCTCTCGTCGTCTCGATCGTCGCGTCCCTTTCGCTGATCGGTTGTGGCTCGACGCTCGATCGCCTGAATGAGATCGGCCAGACGCCGAAGCTCTCCTCCATCGACGATCCGACGGCCAAACAGGGTTACAAGCCGGTATCCCTGCCGATGCCGACGCCGGAAACAGTCGCCTACGCGCCGAACTCCTTGTGGCGGGCCGGATCGCGCACCTTCTTCAAGGATCAGCGAGCCCGCCGCATCGGCGACCTTCTGACCGTCAAGGTGACCATCAACGACACCGCCCAGCTCGCCAACGAGACCAAGCGCAGCCGCACTTCGACCGACACAGCCGCCATCAACGGCCTGCCCAGCACCCTGATCAAGAAGGTCATTCCGAAGGGCGTCGACCCCGCCTCGCTCATCGACAATTCGTCGACGACGACGTCCGACGGCAACGGTTCGATCAACCGGTCGGAGACCTTGACCACCAACGTCGCTGCCATGGTCACGCAGGTACTGCCCAACGGCAACATGGTGATCGAGGGCAAGCAGGAAATCCGGGTGAACTTCGAGGTGCGCGAATTGATCGTCGCCGGCATCGTACGGCCGGCCGACATCGCCTCCGACAACACCATCGATTCCTCCAAGATCGCCGAGGCGCGCATCGCCTACGGCGGCCGCGGCCAGATCACCGATCTGCAGCAGCCGCGCTACGGCAGCCAGGTCATCGACGTGCTGATGCCGTTCTGATCGGCGGCATCGGGCGCAAGCCGCCGGATGCCGCAAGCCCGCGAGCGCAAGGCCGCGGGCAGGGTTCGATGTCGTCCTACTCCCCGTGGACGATGTCTCAAGGGCGCGGACCACTCCCCAGGGTCCGCGCCCTTCTCGTTTGTGTCAGGCCTGCTGCGGCAGCTCCGGCCCCACCGGGCTCAGCCGCCAGCACCAGAGCAAAAACACGATGGGCCGGCGTGAGGACATCGCGCCGGCCCATCGGATTTCAAGTCAAGGTCCAATCACTCGTCGCGATAGACCTTCTCACGCCGTTCGTGCCGCTCCTGCGCTTCGATCGACAAAGTGGCGATCGGCCGGGCATCCAGCCGCTTCAGCGAGATGGGGTCGCCGGTTTCCTCACAATAGCCGTAGGAACCGTCGTCCAGCCGCTTCAACGCAGCGTCGATTTTCGAGATCAGCTTTCTTTGCCGATCGCGGGCACGCAACTCGATGGCTCGATCCGTCTCGGAAGAGGCTCGGTCGGCTAGATCGGGGTGGTTCTGACTCTCGTCGGCAAGATGCTGAAGGGTCTCACGCGATTCCTTCAGGATGTCTTCCTTCCATTGATTGAGCTTGTGACGGAAATAGACCCGCTGACGCTCGTTCATGAAGGGCTCGTCTTCCGACGGGCGATAATCGTCTTCGATTTCGACCGACATCATGCTCCTTACCCGCTCCTCTACCTCGGGGCCCGGTTTTGGCGGGCGGAATATAGACATGCGGGCAGCGACTTACAACGCCATCTTCAATGAACTTACGATGAATCCCCGGCTTCGCGCCCGGCCTGCAGGTTGTGCCGGCTCGTCAGCCTCTGCCAGACATGCCTCCGCCACCCCTGCACAACCGGCCGCACAGTGTGAACGATTGCTCCGGCAAGACGGCAAAACGCCCGCTGCGTCAATACATTGCTTAAGCGATAGCTAATTTGGGACAAGCCTGACCGGTCGGCCGTCAGTCCGGGTAGCGGCCGAACTTGGCTAGTTCGACGCGAACGCGCAATTCGACGTCATCGACGAGCGCATCGAGCCGCTGATCCCCCGAGGGTTCCTTGTTGCCCAGCATTGCCGCCAGCCGTTCGAGGCGATCCTGCCCGACCCCGCCGACGAGCAGGTCCATCTGCACGCCCTCGAGCACATCGATCAGGTCGAGTCCGCGCTTCACCGAGCGCCGGCGCCGCTCCCTCGGGTCTTCAAAGGCCTGCAACGCCATCAGTGCCGACAGATCGTAGAGCGCGCTCGCCGCTGCCGTCGTGGTGGCCGCCCGTGCTGGTGCCGAGCCATCGCCCTGCAACGCCGCGGCGAAAGCCGAACCGCTCGACCGCGACGCAGCCGGCCTTCCCGCCGTCGTCCCGATCTTGGTTCCGTTCTCGATCCGCATCCGAGCCACTCCGTTCCAAGGCCACCGGCGCTATCCGACCCGATCCGCCGCAAGCGCGCAGACGAATGCACAATACGCGTGAATCGCTTCGACCGACCTGTCAGGGCAGGATTTGCCGTTATGGTTAACCATTCGTAAACGCCCCGGCAGGAATTGCCGGCCGGGTCCGGAGAGGCCCGGCACGCGCTGCCGCGCGAATCTTCCAACCGTCGATATTTCAATGGCTTGTCAACGTCGGCACCCCCCATCTGCGCTGGCACGGCTCTCGCATAACGTTTGGCGAGATTTGGGGAGATCTCGTGCATGACGCTATTTGTAAGAACGCCGTTACTGGCGCTCGCCATCCTGGCCGCCTTCGCCTGTCTCTCGCCGCCTGCGGCCGAGGCAGCCTCGCGCATCAAGGATCTGGCCGCCATCGAGGGCGTCCGCTCCAACCAGCTGCAGGGTTACGGCATCGTCGTCGGCCTCAACGGCACGGGCGACAGCCTCAACAACTCGCCGATGACCAAGCAGTCGCTGACCGCGATGCTCGAACAGCTCGGCGTCAACACCGCTGGCGCGACGCTTCGCACCGCCAACGTCGCGGCTGTGATGGTGACGGCCAACCTGCCGCCGTTCTCGACACAAGGGTCCCGCATCGACGTGACCATCTCGGCGATGGGCGACGCCAAGAGCCTGCAGGGCGGGACCTTGCTGTTCACGCCTCTGCTGGGTGCCGACAACGAGATCTACGCCACAGCGCAAGGGCAATTGTCCGTCAGCGGCTTCACCGCCTCGGGTCAGGCCGCCACCGTCACGCGCGGCGTGCCGACGACGGCGCGCATCGCCGGCGGGGCCGTGGTCGAGCGCGAAATCGGCTTCAAGCTCGCCAGCATGAACACGTTGCGCCTCGCCTTGCGCAATCCGGATTTCACCACAGCCCGGCGCGTCGCGCTCGCGGTCAACGATCTGATGGGAACGCCGGTCGCCGAGCCGACCGATCCGGCAACCGTGCGACTGACCCTCCCTGACAAGTTCAACGGCAACATCGTCGACCTCATCACCGACATCGAGCAGCTCGCCGTCGACGTCGACTTGCCGGCGAAGGTCATCATCGACGATGCGTCCGGCATCATCGTCATGGGCCAGGATGTGCGGGTATCGACGGTCGCCGTCGCACAAGGCAACCTGACCGTCACCGTCACCGAGCAGCCGCAGGTGAGCCAACCCGGGCCCTTGTCGAACGGCACCACCGCGGTCACGCCGCGCACCCAGATCACGGTCGACGACAGCGCCAAGAACCACATGGCGCTGGTGAAGAACTCCGTCTCGCTCAGAGAGCTGGTCGACGGCCTCAACGCCCTCGGCGTCGGGCCGCGCGATCTGATCACCATTCTGCAGGCCATCAAGGCGTCCGGCGCCTTGCAGGCAGACATCGAGCTGATGTGATGTCCAATTTCGGGCTTCTCACCCCTCCGATCGGCCAGCAGACACTGCCTGAGGCCGGCCACCAGGCGATCGACACCAAGTCGCGCCTGAAGGCACTCTCCCAGGATTACGAGACGACATTCCTGTCGAACATGTTCTCACACATGTTCGACGGGATCCCGACCGAAGGCCTCGGCCACGCCGGTTCCGCCGAAGAAACCTGGCGCGGCATGCTCATCGGCGAATACGCGAAATCTGTAACCAAGGCAGGCGGCATCGGTCTGGCCAAAGACATCTATGCCTCTCTGGTCCGCCTTCAGGAGCACCACGCGCAATGACCGCTCAACCCCGCACCACGGACGCGACCTCTGCACCCGCTCCGCTCATCGGCACTCTCGGCGGCGCGGAAGATCTTCTTGGCAAGGTGACCGAGACGGTGAACAAGCTGACCACCCTGGTCGAGGAAGAGACGCGCCTCGTTCGCCTGGGCGCGCTGTTCGCCGCCTCTGATCTGCAGCCGGAGAAGAGCCGGCTTGCCGCCGACTACGTCAAGCTGCGCTTCAAGGTGCGCGAAAACGCGGTGGCCATCAGCCATCTGCCGCCCGAACTGGTGCAGGCGCTCTCCGCCAAACACGAGGCCTTTGCAGCCTTGCTGAAGTCCAACATGTCGGTTCTGGCGACCGCCCGCGAAGTGGCCGAAGGCATCGTCAAGAACGTCGCGATCGCGGTCGGACGCTCCGCCGCCCCGAATGTCTATGGCAGCGGCATGCGGATCGAGAAATCGCCGCAGGCAGCTGCTCGCGGCATTTCGGTCGACCGGCGGCTGTGACGCGGCTCGCGCCGACGCTGAACAAGGCGTAGCGCACCAATGAAGAGCCATGCCGAGAGCCGTGCAGCCGATCGAACCGGTCCGCCAAGCTTGCATGTACGGAATACGAACTTGAAACCGGCATCGCCGTTCAGCATTTTCAAAGCAGCGGCGCACTGGCTCGCCCACCATTTGCCACAAAGACGCTCGATTGGGCACGATATGCGGCTGTTGAGATCGGCCATAGTTCTGTCAGGGCTATGCGCAGCGTCGGCAGCCTTTGCCGCTGAATGCAGCGTTCCGCATTTTCACTTCGCCGACAACGGCATTACCCAGGCCAAGATGTTCACAGCCCGAGGGGTGCCTTGCGCGTTCTATTTCATGATATCCGAATCCGGGCTCGGTGACGCCGGGATATTGGACAGCACCGTCAAGACCCGACCGAGTCACGGCATGCTCGGTCACTCGTCCGTCCGGATGTATGCCTATCAGCCGGCCGAAGGCTTTGCCGGCACGGACCAATTCGAAATTGATGTTCGCTACGACAGATCCGGCAAGACGTTCGTCACGACAATGCACGTCCAGGTGATTGTTTCGAACTAGTCTGGACCGTTCGGTTCGCCAATTAGGCTCGAGATCTGCCGATTGAATTGATGCAGACGATGAAATTGATCGTACTTGCTCTTGACAGGCGCCCGAGCGACGGGTGATCCGGCCGCATTCCTCAACCCGCTGTGCATTCGT
>JARLIT010000174.1 GCA_031291575.1 Ancalomicrobiaceae bacterium | reverse complement strand
GCCGCGTGCGTTGCCCTCGTCCGGCTGCATCGTCATCTCGGGCGGTCTCGGCGGGCTTGCCCTGGCGCTGGCGCCTGCCCTGGCTCAGGGCGGGCGTGTCGCTCTCGCACTGTTGTCACGGCAGGGCGAGATCCCTTCCGGTGGCGATGCGGAAACCGAGCGCCGTCGAACCGCGCTGGCCGAATTGCGCTCGAGCGGCGTGCGGGTGGCGACGTTCGCCTGTGATCTGACCGACCGGGACGGGCTTGCCCGGACGCTCGACCGGATCCGGCTGGAGATGGGGCCGATTGCCGGCGTCGTCCACCACGCTTCGTCGTCGCATGGCGCATTCCTGATGTCGGAGGCAGCGGATGTCGCTGGCTACGTCGAGGCGATCGCACCAAAGGTGACGGGTGCACGCCTTCTCGACGAACTGACCCGCGACGATCGGCTGGAGCTGTTCCTGTCGGCCGGATCGCTGACCGCACTGACCGGTGCGGCCGGCCATGCCGCCTATACCGGGGCCAATGCGTTCCTCGAAGCGCTGGCGGCCGAGCAGTCGGCACGCGGCGTTCCGGCGCTGACCATCGATTGGTGCGGCCTGCGCGGCATGGGCATGGCGGCCCGGCTGCTCGGCGATCGCGAGGTCGGCGGGATGATCGACGCCGGCGAGGCGCGTCAATATCTGGCCGAAGCCCTGGCGACGGGCGCGACGGAAGTGGCGCTGATCGAACCGATCACTCGCGCGGCCCTGGCCGAGCGGCGAGACAGCGCCGCCGCGGCGACGCCCGCCGCATCCGCAGCCGTTGCGGCTGCTGCAGCACCTGCGGCCGCGTCCATCGCCCCCGCGGCGGGCGGCAGCAATCGGGCCCTGGAAGCGGCACTTTCCGTCATTTGGGCGGAGACGCTGGGCTACGACTCCGTCGCTCCCAACGACGACTTCTACGAACTGGGCGGCGATTCCATCGCCGGCATGCGCATCGTCGAACGGATCGTGCGCGATCTCGGCCGGCCTGCCGCGCTGGTCGACCTGATGGAAGCCGGATCGGTGGCGGTGTTAGCCCGCCGGCTCGGCGAACGTGCCGCCGCCGGAATGGGCGACGATGCCAAGGCGATCAAGCCGGCCACCGCTGCCGAGCGGTATCCTGTCGCCTGGGAACAGCTGGCGGTGTTGCAGGCCGAGGCTGCCGCCGACATGGGAACCGCCTACAATTTGCCGGTGGGCCTCACGCTGCCGGACGACGTCGACGAGGCGCGGCTCCGGACGGCATTGCAGGCGTTGATCCGTCGCCACGACATCCTGCGCACGCGCTTTCATCGCGGCTCCAGCGATGCCGAGCCGACGATGGAAGTCCTGCCTTCGGTTGAGCTACACATCGAGACTGTGGAGGTCGCCGACGCGGCGGATGCACGGGACGCGCTGGCGGTTTGGGTCAGACCGTTCGACGTGTGGAACGGCGCGCCGCCGGTTCGCTTCGTCGTCGTGCGCGCCGCCGGTCGTGCCTGCGCCCTGGTCGTTGATGTTCACCACGCGCTCGCCGATGCCCTGTCGATGGAGGTTCTGCTCGATGACGCGGCGGCGCTCTATGCGGGTGCCGAACTGGCCGCACCGGCGCTGCGGCTGAAGGACTATGCGGTGTGGAGCCGCACCGGCGCGGGAGCGGAGGGAGATGCCCAGGCCCGCGACTATTGGCTCGCCCGCTTTGCCGGACCGACGCCGAAGCTCGACCTGCCGGCCGACCGGCCGCGTCCGCCCCGCCACACTTGGCGGGCCGAGACGGTCGAGTTCGAACTGCCGCGCGGACTGGTCGACAGTGTGCGCGCCTTCGCCGGGGCCGAGCACACCACGCCGTTCGTGGTGATGACCGCGGCGTGGTCGTTCCTGTTGTCGCGCTACGCCCGCACCGACGATCTGGTGATCGCGGTTCCCGTCGATGCCCGCACCGGCGCCGACATGGCGCGGATGACCGGAATGCTGGTCTCGCTGCTGCCGTTGCGGTTGGTCTCGCGTGCCGACGAGACCACCGGCGAAGCCATCCGCCGCGTCCATTCGCTGTTGGGTGAAGCGATGCGCTGGCGCAGCTACGGCCTCGGTCGGCTCATCGCCGACATCAAGCCGCAGACCGCACCCGATCGGGCGACGCTCTCCGAAGTGACGTTCTCCTACATGAACTTCGCGGAAGGTGGCGGCGATGCTGGCCGGGGCGCTGGCTTTGCCGCGATGTGTCCCCGCCGGCGCGAGGGCAAGTCAGACCTCGGCCTTTACGCCCGCGATCTGCCCGACAGCATCGTCATGGCGATCGAGTACTACGCCGACATGTTCGATCCTGACCGGATGGAGCGCATGAGCCGGCATTTCCGGACGATGCTGTCCGCCTTGGTCAAAGCTCCCGCCAGTACGCCGGTCACGTCGCTGCCGCTGATCGATGCGGACGAGCGAGCGCGCCTCGCGGACTGGGGGCAGGGGCCCGAGGCGGCGGCTCCGGTCGAACGCGGGCTGTTCGACGCCTTCATGGCTCAGGTTGCGGCCACGCCCGATGCCGAAGCGCTCGACGATGGTGCGGACCGGCTCGACTACCGCACGCTCGCCGCCCGCGCGCTCGCTGCCGCCGCCACTTTGCGCGCCGCAGGTGTCGAGCCGGGCGACCACGTCGCGCTGCGACTGGAGCGCGATCCCGTTGACGTCATCTGGACGCTCGCAGTCATCGCGGCGGGTGGCACCTATGTACCGCTCGATCCCGATTGGCCGGACGAGCGGATTGCCTGGATCCTCGGCGATATCAACGCCCGCGCCATCGTCGTTGATGACGACCGGGCGGTTCCCGCCGGCGTGGCGGTCCTCGCCGCGAGCGCCTGGAAGACGGACGGCTTGGTGCTTGCCCCGGAACCGCTCGCCCGCAACGCTCCCGCTTATGTCATGTATACGTCCGGGACATCCGGCCTGCCCAAGGGCGTGGTTGTTTCCCAACGCGGCATCCTGCGGCTGGTCTTCGCCGGCGGCGAACTCGCTGTTACGGCCGACGACGTGATCCTGCGCACCGGATCTGCGGCCTTCGACGCAGCGACTTTCGAGATCTGGGCGACGCTGCTCAACGGCGCCCGGCTGCGGGTTGCCACTCGCGAGGAAGTGCTGGATCCGGCGGCGCTGGCCGCGACGATCCGTACGGCCCACGCGACGGTGATGTGGCTGACCGCCGGTCTGTTCCATCGCCAGATCGACTTCGCGCCGCGCAGCCTGGCGACCTTGCGCCTGGTATTGGCCGGCGGCGATACGCTCAGCCCCAATCACGCCCGGCGGGCGATGATCGCATGCCCGGCCACGACGTTCGTCAACGGCTACGGACCGACCGAAAATACGACGTTCACCGCGGTACACCGGATCGCCCCGGCGGATACCGAGCCCGGCCCGATCCCGATCGGCCGGCCGATCGCGCGCACCCGCGTCGCGGTGATGGAGCCCGCCGGCTCGCTGGCGCCGATCGGCGTGTGGGGCGAGATCATGGCGGGCGGCGATGGGCTGGCATTCGGCTACCTCAACCGTCCCGACCTCACCGAACGGGCATTCATGGCCGATCCGGCGCGATCTGGCGAGCGCCTCTACCGCACCGGCGATCTCGGGCGGTTCCGCCGCGACGGTGAGATCGAGTTCGGCGGACGGCTCGACGACCAGATCAAGGTGCGCGGCTTCCGCGTCGAATTGGGCGAAATCGAACGGACGCTGGGCGAGCATCCCGGCATCGCCAGTGCCGCCGCCGTGTTCATTGCCGACGGCATCGGCAACGGCGAGATCGTCGCTTGCGTCAAGCCGGCGAGGGCGCCGATCCAGTCGGCGGACCTGCGCAACTGGCTGGCGCGCAGACTGCCCGCCCATGCGGTCCCCAGACGCTTCGTCATGGTGTCGGCCCTGCCGATCTCGACCACCGGCAAGATCGATCGCCGCCGTCTTCTGGCCGATCTGCCCGCCGAAACCGACGAGTTGGTGGGCGAAGCGCCCCGCAACGAGGCCGAGCGGCTGGTGGCGCGGATCTTCGCAGAAGTGTTCGAACGGCCGATCGAGGATCGCAACGCCAATTTTGTCGCTCTCGGCGGCCATTCCTTGTCGGCGATCCGCGTCGTCAACCGCATCGCCGAGGCGTCTGGCGCGCGGATCTCGATGCGCGCCTTCTTCGACGCCCTCACTGTTGCCCGGCTTGCCACATTGATCTCTGGGCTCGGCTTCGGCGAGGACCCGATCCCCCATGTGGCCGAACAGCCGAGCTACCCGGCCGGCCACGCGCAGACCCGTCTCTACCTCGCCCACCGCATGGACGAAGCTGGGGCGTCGGCCTTCAACATCTCGACGGCGCTGCCTGCCGGAGCCGATCTCGACCGCGATGCCCTGCGGGAAGCCCTGCGGTGTCTTGTCCAGCGGCAGGAGTCGCTGCGGACCTCCTTTGCGGAAGAGGATGGACGGATCCTTCAGCGCGTCGCGGAAACGGTGGAACCGATCTTTACGGTCGACGACGTCTCGGCCTCGATCGATCCCAACGCCGAATGCCTGCGCCTGATCCGCCGCGAGGTCGGCACCGCGTTTGATCTGTCTCGGGCACCGCTGCTGCGCGCACGGGCAATCTGGACGGGGCCGTCCGGCTGGATCGTCGTCCTGGTTCTGCATCACATCGTCGGCGACGGATGGTCGATGCGGATCCTCTTCGACGAGTTGTCGACGCTCTATCGCGATGCGCGGGCAGGGCGGACGTCGGCGCTGCCGCCACTCGCCATCGCCTATCGCGACTATACGAGCTGGGCGGCCGGTCACGACTGGACGGCGGCGGCCGAAAACCGCCGTGCGACATTGTCCGGCGCGCCGGATCAGATCGCGCTTCCGGTCGATCATCCGCCACCGCCCCAGCCGTCGCACCGCGGCGACACCGCTGTGCGGTTGCTGCCGCAGGAGATCGCGACGGGGTTGGCGGAGTTCGCACGCGGCCGCGGCGCGACCACGGCGGCGGTCGGTCTGGCGCTGTTCGCCGGCCTGTTGCACCGCCTGACCCGGCAGACGGACCTGGTCATCGGCATGGGCGTGGCCGGCCGTGAACGGTTGGAGGTCGAGGAACTGATCGGCTTCTTCGTCAACGTTCTGCCGATCCGGTTGCG
The DNA here is from genome assembly GCA_031291575.1 of Ancalomicrobiaceae bacterium. Taxonomy (GTDB): domain Bacteria; phylum Pseudomonadota; class Alphaproteobacteria; order Rhizobiales; family Ancalomicrobiaceae; genus CAIYYN01. Next base: position 9,209 of record JARLIT010000174.1, on the reverse strand, counting down.
CGTCGACGACGAGACGGATTTCACCGCCCTGGTCGACCAGACCCGCGATGCGATCCTGGCGGCGATGGATCATCGCGACTACCCGTTCGACCTGCTCGTTCGCGATATCGCACCGCGGCGGATGGGAACGCGGCAGCCGCTGATCAACGTCGTATTCGAGTACCAGCGCTTCGACGACCGGACGTCCGGCGGCGGCGACAGCGTCTTCGGCGCGGCGGCGCGGCGCATGGTCGATCCGGCCCTGAACCAGGCGCTCGGCGATGCGTTGCGCACCCCGACCGCCAAACACGACCTCTTGCTGTTCATGATTGAACGCGCCGAGGGAGCTTCCGAGTTCCAGCTGGAATTCGATACCGACCTGATGGACCGGGCGACTGCCGAAACCTGGCTCGCCTATCTGGAGCGTTTCTCCGGCGCCGTTGCGGCCGGCGGACTGAAGGATGCAGCGGAATGAGAATCGCGGATTTCAGTTTCGATGACGGGGAGACAGCTGTCCGCGACCGGACGATACCGGCGATCGGGCACATGTCCGACGAGACGGTCGTTTCGCGGTTTGCCGCGTGGGTATCGCGCCGGCCCGACGCGTCCGCCGTCGTCGACGAGTGGGGGGCCATCTCCTTTGCCGAGCTCGACGTCTGGGCCAACCGCATCGCCCGTTGGCTTCTGTCGCTGCGACTGGAGGAGGAAGCGCGCGTCGGCGTGATGATGAACCGGCACCGCGCCTACATCGCAGCGGCGCTGGGGGTGATCAAGGCCGGGTGCGTCTATGTCCCGCTCGATCCGACCGTGCCGATCAGCCGCCGGCGCCGGTTGGTCGATGGCTCGGGCATGGCGGCGATGATCGGCGAGGCGAAGACGCTGGCGGAACTCCGTTCGCTCGCCTGGACCTGCCCGACGCTCAAAGCTGGCCTTGTCGTCGATGTCGACGATCCCGATCAGGTGATCGAAACGCCCGGCATCATGATGTCGACCGAACTGTGGAACCACGTTGCCGGGGAAGCGACCGACGACGTCGGTGCCGGCGGTTGGAAGAGCGCCTTCACCGGCCGGCCGATCGATGCCGCGATCATGGAGCGGTTCGGTGAAAACGCCCGCAGTAAGACCGCCTCGCTCCTCACCCCCACCTCGCGTGTGCTGGAAATCGGCTGCGCCTCCGGTTTCACCATGCGCCGGGTGGCACCGCTGTGCGGCCGCTACGTCGCTTCCGACCTGGCGCGGCTGAATGCGGAGCGGACGGAGACCGTGGCGCGGCAGTTGGGGCTGAACCACGTCGTCGGCCGGCAGCTCGCCTCCCACGACATCGACGTATTGGAGCCGGGCTCTTTCGATCTGGTCATCTTCAACAGCGTCATCGAGAACTTTCCCGGCTTCGGCTACCTCGCCGACGTGCTCGACAAGGCGTTGCTGCTATTGGCGCCGGGAGGAGCCCTCTACCTCGGCGGCCTGTGGGATCTCGACCGGCGCGACGCCTATCTCGGTGATCTCGCCGCCTTCGCCCGCGAGCATGCCGGCGAGGGCTGTTCGACCGTGCTCGACTTCGATGACCAGCTGTTCGTCTCGCGCAATGTCCTCAGCGACTGGGCGGCGGGGCGGCCGACACGGCCATCGCTGGCGTTTTCCCCGGTGGTGGCCGAGGGGTTCGATCCGGCACCCTACCTGTTCGATTGTGTCGTGCGCCCGGATGGCGAGGGGCGCGGCGCGCGAAAACTGCTGCGGCTCGACGGACGAAGTGCGATCGAGGCGGCGCCCGCCAGCCTGCCCAAGGTCGCGATCGCCCCCAACCACGCCGCCTATGTGATGTTCACCAGCGGTTCGTCGGGAATGCCCAAGGCAGCCTGGGTCGAGCACGCTTCGCTGATCAACCTGTCGGATGCGGTGGACGCCTCGATCTATGAGCCGCTCGGACACGGCGAGCGCATCACCATCACCTGCGTCTTCGCCTTCGGCTTCGACGGCTCGATCCATCAGATCTTCACCACCTTGCTCGGCGGTCACACCCTGATGATCCCGTCGGACGAGACGCGCCGCGATCCGGCCCGCCTGCACGACTTCATCGAGACGCACCAGATCATCTGCTGCGACGCCACCCCCAGCATGTTCCGTATGCTGATCGATCATTGGCACGAGACGGGAACCCGGACCTCGGCCCGCTGTTTCATCCTGGGCGGTGAAGAGGTGAAGGCCGATCTGCTGCGCCGGCTCTATGCGATCCCCGGACACGGCGATCTGCGCGTGGTCAACCAGTATGGCCCGACCGAGACCTGCGTCTGCGCGACCCAATACATCGTGACCGCGGCCAACTGGTCGTACAGCCTACCGCCTCCGATCGGTCAGCCGCTCGCCGGCGTCGATATCCGCCTGACCGACGCGGCTGGCCGCCTTGTGCCGGACGGAGTGCCGGGCGAGATCCGCATCGGCGGCCTCGGCGTCGCGCGCGGCTATCTCAATGCCCCCGAACGAACGGCGGAATGCTTCGTCCTCGATCCCGACGGACGGCGGCGCTACCGCACCGGCGATCTGGCGCGGCGTCTGTCCTCCGGCGACCTGGTGTTCATGGGGCGTCAGGACCGCCAGGTCAAAGTGCGTGGCCACCGCATCGAACTGGGCGAGATCGAGGCGGCGCTGGCGGCCCATCCCCTGGTGCGCCATGTTGCGGTAAAGACGATTGATGCCCGCGGTGACGGCGACAAGGTGCTGGTTGCCTATGTCGTGCCGCGCCCCGGCTTCGATCCGGTCAAGGTCCGGGCCGAATTCGATCGGACGATGCCGGCCTGGATGGTGCCGTCCTGGCTGGTCGAAATCCATGAACTGCCGCTGACCGCCAACGGCAAGCTGGACGATCGGCGCCTGCCGCCGCCCGCCGAACTGACCAGTCGCACCGATCGCCAACCGCGTCCGCTATCCGGCGACATAGAGCGGCGCCTCGCCGTCGTGTGGAGCGCTGTGCTCGACACGCCCATCCACGACGGCAATGACGACTTCTTCATGATGGGGGGGCACAGCGTTCTGGCCGTCCGGCTGATGTCGGCGATCGAACGGGAGTTTGGTGTCCGTCCACCGCTCGCCGATCTGTTCACGCACGCGACCGTCGCGCGGATGGCCACATTGATCGAGCGGCGTCCGGAGACCGCGTGGTCGCCGGTCGTCACGGTCAACACCACGGGAACGCGGCCGCCGCTGATCTGTTTCCACCCGGTCGGCGGCAATGTGCTGTGCTATCGCGACCTCGCTGACAGGCTTGGGGCTGATCAGCCGGTGACGATGGTGCAGAGCGTCGGCCTGGAGGACGACCGGCCCCTGCCGCAGACCGTCGAGGGCCTGGTCGACATCTACATGGAGCCGCTGCGTGCCGCCTTGCCCGATGGGCCGGTCGCGGTCGCCGGATGGAGCTTCGGCTCGCTTCTGGCCTGGGAGGCGACCGGCCGCCTGCTCAGGGCCGGTGTCGACGTCAGTGCGGTGATCGTGCTCGACGGCGTCGCTACCCCGGAGGTGGTGCGCGAAATGATGCGCAAGGACGAGGCCGACTATCTCGCCGATCTGTTCGACGAAATGGGCCTGTTCGACGCCGAGGCTTTGCGCCGCGTGACATCCGAACAGCGGCTGGATCTGATCCTGGAGGCCGGCAAGGGCGGCCACTTCCTGCCCGACGGTCTGGATCGCGCCGGCATGCGGCGGCTGCTGGCTCTGTTCCAGAACAATGGCCTCGCCGGTGCCCGCTATCATCCGCGCCCGCTCGACGTCGAGCTGTTGCTGGTGCGCCCGACCGAAGCCTCGCGGCAGGCGCCGGGCGTTCCGGGCGATCCGCTCAACGGCTGGGGTTCCTGCGCGTTGCGGGGGGTCGAGCTGAAGTGGATGGGCGGCACGCACGGGCAGATGCTCGATCCCGCCTTTGTCGGCGAATTGGCGGCGCACATGCGGACCTGGCTGGACAGAGCCGACGATCGAAAGCGGACGGGGCCTGTCTCATGAACCTGATCAAGTTCATCTCCCGTCTCGGTCCGGGCCCGCTGCGCAGACTGCTGGCGTGGGCCTTGTTGTCCGCCGCCGCGTCTGCCGGCGTTCTGGCCGTGGTCAATACCGCCGCTCGCAACATCGCCGATCGCCGCAGCGACGTGGTGGAACTGTGGTGGTGCGCGGCATTCGTGCTGTGCCTGGTGATCTACGCTATTGCCGAGAGCCGGATGGTGGCGATGTTGACGGCGGATGTGGAGACCGCCGTCGATGCCTCGCGGACACGGATGCTGGACCGTCTGTCGCGAGCCGCCCTGTGGAAGCTCGAGCGCTGGAACCGGGTCGAATTGTTCGACAGCGTGACGCGGAACTGCCGGCTGATTTCGATGAATTCGCAGTTTCTGGCGCTGACGGTCCGCTCGGCGATGCTGACGATCGCGGTGCTGATCTACATCGCCTCGGTATCGCTGGCCGCCTTCCTGTTCATCGGCGGCTTGCTGACGCTCGGCGCGATCGTTCATCGGCGTCTCGATCACGGTCTGGAGGATTGCCGCCGCGCTGCGATCGGGCCGGAGGCTGAGATGTTCGATCATGTCTCCGATCTGTTCGACGGCTTCAAGGAACAGCGTCTGAACAGCGCGCGCGGACGCGCCCTGGCGGAAGGGTTCGCCGCAGCCTCGGCCGCGACGACCGAAGCGCGCAGCGAACTGCATCTGCACCGTTGGCAGCAATTCGTGTTCGGCGAGACGGCGTTCAACCTGATGCTCGGCATGGTCGTGTTCGTCGTGCCGGCGCTGTCGAGTGGTTTTGCCAAGAGCGTCGACAAGGTCACCGCCGCCGTCCTGTTCATGGCGACGCCGGTGTTCGGCCTGATGCAAACCGTGATGATCATGGGGGAGGCCGAGGCGGCCGCCGGTGCCATGATGGATCTGGAAGAGCGGCTGGAGGGCCTGATCGAGCTGGGGTCGGAGCCCGAACGCGACAGACCGGATGGCGCTCCGCCTGCCCCTCCGGGCTACTTCTCCGAGATTCGCTTCGACGGCGTTGAGTTTTCGTTTCCCGCACCGGAAGGGGAGCGGCCATTCCGGGTGGGACCGATCGATCTGGTGCTGCACCGGGGGGAGACCGTCTTCATCACCGGCGGCAACGGCTCGGGCAAATCCACCCTGATCAAGCTGCTGACCGGCCTCTACCGCCCCGACCGCGGCGTCCTCAGCGTCGACGGCCGGCCGGTGCTGGCCGGCGAGGAAACCGCACTACGCGAGCGCATGGCGGCGGTCTTTTCCGACTTTCACCTGTTTCCCCGCCTTTACGGTGTCGATCCTGAGATCGCCAAGGGGCCGAGAGGGGCAGAATTGCTGGAAGAGATGGAGATGGACCGCACGGCGCGGATCATCGACGGCGAGCGCTTCGACCGGCGCGACCTGTCCGTCGGCCAGCGCAAGCGGCTCGGCATGATCGCCGCGCTGTTGGAGCACAAGCCGATTCTGATCCTTGACGAATGGGCGGCCGACCAGGATCCGCATTTCCGCAAGACCTTCTATCGCGACTTCCTGCCGGGGCTGAAATTCAGCGGGATGACGGTGATCGCCGTCACCCACGACGACCACTACTTCGATGCGGCCGACCGCCGCCTGCGGATGGAGGATGGTCACCTGTTCGAGGAGGCAGTCGACGCGCCGTTATGGGGGGCCCGTTCGTGATCCTCGTTCGGCTGGTCCTGCGCGAGATCCCGGAAAACCTGCGCTCGATTGCGGCGATGGCGGTGCTGTCGGCGATTGCCACAGCCGCATTGCTGGCGCTGGTCGAGGCGGCATCGAAGGCGGTGCAGGCCGGCGGTGCCGGTCCCCGGCTGCTGCTGATGTTCGTGATCACGGTATTGCTGTTCGGCGTGACCCACAATTACGTGCTGATCACCGCGTCGCAGGATGTCGAACGGCTGATCCACCGTCTTCGCATCGGCGTGTTCGATGCCGTAAGGGGGACCGATCTTCCGACCATCGAACGGCTCGGCCGCGCCGCGCTGGAAGGCGCCCTGACCCAGAGCACCCAGACGCTGGCCGCTAGCCTGCCGCTGCTGGTCGTCGCGACGCAGCAGGGCCTGATGCTGGTGTTCCTGGCGGTCTACCTGGCTTGGCTGTCGCCGGTCGCCTGCCTGCTGGCCTTCGGCTTTGCCGCGATTGCGGTTGCTACCCGCCTGGCGCGGATGCGCATCCTCGGCCGCGACATGAACAACGCCAGCAAGGCCGAGGACGCGGTGTTCGAAGGCTTGACCGACCTCTTGGACGGTTTCAAGGAGGTCCGGCTGAGCCGGGCGCGTGCCGCCGCGCTGCGCCGCGACCTCGTCGGCCGGTCGGCTGAGGCCCGGCGCATCAACACCGCGATGAAGGCCAAATGGGGCTGGGAATTCGCGCTGCTGCAGGCGATGTTCTTCGTCCTGATCGGGCTGATGGTGTTCGCTGTCCCGCTGTTCACCCAGTCATTCCATCTGGTGGTGGTTCCGGCGGTGACGACGGCGCTGTTTATCGTCGGCCCGGTCGGCACGCTCGCCCATGTCGTTCCGATGCTGGCGCAGACCGAGAACGCGCTCGATACCATCGAGACGATGCGGCAACGCCTCGCCGCCACCTCGACCGACGAACCGCGCGACGGCTCCGGTCCGGCCGTTGCCGCCCCGTCGAGCATCGCGCTGCGTGACGCCGGCTTCAGCTACCGCGACGCCGATGGCCGTCCGCTATTCGCGGTCGGACCTCTGACGGTCGAGTTCCGGGCCGGCGAGATCGCCTTCGTCACCGGAGGCAACGGCTCCGGCAAGTCGACGATGCTGCGGCTGTTGACCGGGCTGGTGCCGCTCGAAACCGGAACGCTGTGCGCCGACGGCGTGCCGATCGACGGATCGCGCCGCCCGAACTACCGCGACCACATCTCGGCGGTGTTTTCCGACTTTCACCTGTCGCGCCGGCTGCTCGGCATCGAGGCCCTCGACGGCGAACGTGCCGGAGCACTGATCGAGCGGATGGGGATGGCCGACAAGGTGGCGCTGCGCGATGGCGCCTTCACCACCGTTGCGCTCTCCGCCGGCCAGCGCAAACGCCTCGCCCTGATCGTTGCCGAGCTGGAGGACAAGCGGATCATCGTGCTCGACGAGTGGGCGGCCGACCAGGATCCCCACTTCCGGCGGGCCTTCTACGAAGAACTTCTGCCGGACCTCAAGGCGCGCGGAAAGATGGTGATCTGCGTCACCCACGACGATCGCTGGTTTCACGTCGCCGACCGCGTTCATCACATGAACGAGGGCCGATTCGAGGAGGCCAAGGCATGAGGCGGCAATCATTTTCCGCGGAGTGGGGCTTCTGCGTAAGTACAATACATGTAGAAGTGGCCATCGATCGATCCGATGGCAAATGAAAGGGCTTAGCTTCCGGCATAGTCGGCTTGATGTGCCCGTATCTGAAAACGTCGAATGCGGTCAGTGGTGATATGATTGCTGCAGTCGACATCAAATCAGTCTTGGCTACCGCTCGCCGCGCGCGCGGAGCGGCCGTCCGATCGCTTCGGTTTCGCGCGCGACAGGTCTTCACAACTCCCTAGGAGCATGACGCGATGGTCAGCAATCTCAATCAGACAGGCGAAACCGACGCCGCGCCGAAAGGCGATGCGGCATCCACCCACGAGGGCCCGGCAGCCGAGACCGTGAAGCTCGAAGCCCCGGCCGAAACGCTCGAGGAGGCCCGGGCGAAGCACGCCGCCTCGGTGATCCGCAACAATCTCTACCTTTCGGCCGCCGCCGGCGTGATCCCGGTGCCCTATGTCGACACCGCGGCGCTCATCGCCGTCAACCTGAAGATGCTGAAGGAGCTGGCGGACGTCTACAACGTCGAGTTCCGTGCTGAAATCGGCAAGGAGGCGATCGGTACCCTGCTCGCCTCGATTGCTCCGCCGCTGCTGGCGGGCGGCATTCTCGGCTCGTCGCTGGTCAGTTCGGTGCTGCGGTCGCTGCCCTGGATCGGCACGGCCTTCGGGCTCGTCACGCTGCCGGCCTTCCATGCGGCGTTCTCCTATGCGCTCGGATGCGCCTTCCGCGAGCACTTCGCCTCGGGCGGAACCTTCCTCACCTTCAACGTCGAGGCGACCAAGACGTATTTCCGCGAAATGTACGACTCGTTCCGGAAGCGCAAGGCTCCGGCGGCCGATATCGCCGCTGCCGAGGCCCCCGCGGCTTCCTGATGTCCTGGAATTCAGGGGGAGCGGCGCAGCAGACCTGCGCCGGCTCCCCGCCATTGCGAACCGTAACATCGGGGACGGTCCCATGCCTCTTATCCTCATAGTGCTTTACTTGCTTGCCTGCGGGCTCTGCGGCTGGATGGGCCGCAACACGACGATCGGCTTCATGGGGCACTTCCTGATGGCGCTGTTCCTGACGCCGCTGCTCGACTTCCTGATTCAGGCCGTCGGGCGACCGAGCACGCGGATGCTCGACAAGATTCAGAGCTGGAAGTCGCGATGAAAAACGGGCCGGCCCTCCGCGTTGCCGGCGTCCAATTGTGGATGAAGCAACACGCCATTTCGCTCTATGCGCTGACGCTGACCTTGATGCTGGCGCTCGGCGGACTTGCGCCATACTCCTTCATCGACGTGCCTGCCGGCTCGGTCGGCGTCCTGTGGATGCGGTTCTTCGGCGGCACTGTCATCGACCGGATCTATCCGGAGGGGTTCCATGTGATTTTTCCATGGGATACCCTGAAGATCTACGACACGCGGATGCAGAACGACACCAAGACCTACGAGGCGATTGCCGCCAACGGCATGATGCTCTCGGTCGAAGTGGCCGTGCGCTTCCGCGTCAATCCGCCCGGCGCCGGGCTCCTGCACAAGTTGGCCGGCCCGAACTATCTGGAGACTCTGGTCCATCCCAAGATGGCCAGCCTCGTTCTGGAGTTCGTGTCGCAGCGCAATCCGGAGGAGTTCTATTCCGGCCGGCGGCTTGAAATTCAGACCTACCTCAACAAGCGGGCGCGCACCGCATTCGAGACGCCGCAGCAGCAGTTCTTCGGCGACGAGGATGGCGACGGCATCCAGGGCGACCAGGATGGCGTGGGCGTGCCGATGATCCGCGTCGAAGAGGTGATGATCAGTCGCGTCGTGCTGCCGCCGCTGGTCCAGTCCGCGATCGACCGCAAGATCGAACAGCAGCAGATCATGCAGGAATATGACTTCCGTCTCGAGCGCGAGGAAAAGGAACGCCAGCGCAAACGCAT
>JARLIT010000173.1 GCA_031291575.1 Ancalomicrobiaceae bacterium | reverse complement strand
GACCGGCGGGCCTTGCGGTGACCGTACTTCTTGCGCTCGACCACGCGGCTGTCGCGGGTGAGGAAGCCGTAGGGCTTCAAGACCGGCCTGAGCTCGGGCTCGAAGTAGGTCATGGCCTTCGAAATGCCGTGGCGGAGCGCGCCGGCCTGACCGGACAGGCCGCCGCCCTCGACGGTCGCGATGACGTCGAACTGGCCATCACGGTTCGAGGCCAAGACCGGCTGCAGGATCAGCATCTGCAGCACCGGACGGGCGAAATAGGCGGTGAAGTCCTTGTCGTTCACCGTGATCTTGCCCGTGCCGCGCTGCAGCCAGACGCGCGCAACGGCGTTCTTGCGCTTGCCGGTGGCATAGGAGCGGCCCTGGGCATCGACCTTGCGCACATGAACGGGGACCTGGACTTCGGCGGTCGTGCCGAGGGCCGCGCCGAGATCGCCGAGAGATTGCAGTTCGGCCATAGGATCAACCCTTCGCGTTCTTGCGGTTCAAGCTCTTGATATCGAGAGCGACCGGCTGTTGAGCATCGTGCGTGTGGGCCGGACCGGCGAAGATCCTCAGGTGCGTCAGCTGCTTGCGCGCCAACGGCCCGCGCGGCAGCATGCGCTCGACTGCCTTCTCGAGGATGCGCTCGGGATGGCGGCCTTCGATCACCTTGCGCGCCGTGCGCTCCTTGATGCCGCCGGGATAGCCGGTGTGCCAGTAGTACACCTTGTCGGCGAGCTTGTTGCCGGTGAACTGGACCTTCTCGGCATTGACGACGATGACATGGTCACCGCAGTCGACATGGGGTGTATAGGTCGGCTTATGTTTGCCGCGCAGGCGCATGGCGATGAGTGAAGCGAGCCGGCCGACGACGAGACCTTCGCCGTCGATCAGGATCCACTTCTTCTCGACTTCCGCCGGCTTGGCCGAATAGGTCGTCATGGAGGCGTTCCTTGATGGCCTCGCCGAATGGCGGTGCCGGTTTATCCGATCCCTGATCGGCGGGAGACCATCGATCGCGGGCAAAATGACAGGGCTGCACATGGGGTATCCCATGCGCCGCCCGACAAGTGATGAGGGCGGCATTGCTGCCGCCCCGGGTCGGTGGGGTGATACTTGGTCACATGGCCGTTGTCAAGCGCAGCAGCGCGACACCATGTTCAGATTCATTAAACGAAATCAGTTAGTTAATTGATGTGGTAATCTAATACCGCGTGCTCGGTAACATATTACCGTCATTGTTTGGCAGGCGGCAGCGAATAGGTCAGCACGGCGTGCGACACAAGGTCTGCGGAGCCGGCCGGAGCGATCGACACGTCGACGACGACGAGGCTGCGCCCTTTCTTCAGAATCCTGGCGGTGGCGATCAGGTCGCCGGGCGGCGGGCGCCGCAAGAAGTTGATGGTGGCGCTGGTGGTCACGGCAAGCGCCACCGGGCCGAGGTGGGCCAGAAGAGCGACGAAGCCGGTGATGTCGGCGAGGGTGAATTGCCACGGGCCGGAAACCGTGCCGCCGGGACGCAGATGGCGCTCGCCGGCCTTGAAGCGGGTGCTGATGGCGGCATGGTCGACCGTCTCGACGAAGATCGTCTGTCCGCCCTCGTGCATTTCCGGGTATTCGGCATCGAGGAAACCGGCAATCTCCTCAGCCGTCATTTTCAACTTGTGCGACATTCCTCGTTCCTCGCGCGAGACGACACTGCGCCGTGCTGCCCGAAGATGCTGGCAGAGACCTTCGGATGGTTCAACCGCGCCAAAAGGACAGGTATAGTCGGGTCAAACACCGAGGAGGAGACGGCCATGGCCGAAACGGCAGCGATTGAGACCCAGCCCCAAGTCGTCCGCCAGGAGGTCGCCGAAGGCGTCTGCCGGCTGACGCTCGCCCAACCCCACCGCCGCAATGCGCTGTCAGAAACGATGATGACGGCGCTTCTATCGGCCATCGAGACGGCCGGCGCCGACGCGAGCGTCCGCGTCGTCGTCATCGCGGCCGAAGGTCCGGCGTTTTCCGCCGGCCATGACTTGAAGGAACTCATCCAGCACCGCGCCGGGCCCGACGGCGGTCGCGCCTATTACGATCGCATCTTCACGCTTTGCGCCCGGCTGATGACCGCCATCGTGCGGCTGCCGAAGCCGGTCATCGCCGAGGTCAAGGGCGTGGCGACGGCTGCCGGCTGCCAGCTCGCCGCCTCCTGTGATCTCGTCGTCGCCGCAGAAACTGCCAGGTTCGCCACGCCCGGCGTCAATATCGGCCTCTTCTGTTCGACGCCGATGGTGGCCTTGTCGCGGGTTGTCGGCGCAAAGCAGGCAATGGAGATGCTCCTCCTTGGCGAACCGATCGATGCGGCGACGGCCCGCTCCTTCGGCCTCGTCAATCGGGTGGTGGCGGAGACGGAACTGACCGGAGAAGTCGATCGGTTGGCGGCGCAAATCATCGCCAAGTCGCCGCTGACCTTGAAGATTGGCAAGGAAGCCTTCTACGCCCAGGCCGAGATGGGGCTCGACGCGGCCTACGCCTATACCGCCCGCGTCATGACGGAAAACATGCTCGCCCGCGACGCGGCCGAAGGGATCGATGCGTTTCTGACCAAGCGCTCGCCGCACTGGCAGGGATGCTAGGCCGGATGCGCCTGACACTCCTCCCGCCGCGCCCGACCGGTGCCCGACGCCGCAGACTGGATGACGGTCAGGTCCGTCGCCGGCTCGGCTTCGGCTCGCTATGGCGCATCTTTCTGCCCGTCGCCATCCTGGCGATCGGCGGATCGGTGCTGGCCGCGGGCGGCGATCCGGCCGAGCGCCCGATCTGGATCTTCGCAGCGGGGGCGATTTTGGGCATCGTCGGTTCGTTCAGCCTGCTTGTCAGCCTGATCGCGGAAGGGCGGCAGGAACGCGCACGCCGCGCCGACCGCGATCGCACCGAACTGCCTGCCCCACCCGCGCCCGGAGCCGACCGCCATGGACCATGACAGCTATTCCGACGACACGATCCGGGCGATCCTCTCGGAGGTGCGGACGATCGCGATCGTCGGCGCCTCGACCAACGAGGTCAGGCCGTCATTCTTCGTCACAAAATACCTGATCGCCAAGGGCTACCGGGTGTTTCCCGTCAACCCGGGCCTCTCCGGCCAGGAGATTGCCGGAGCGCGCATCCATGCGAGCCTCGCCGATATTCCCGAGGCAGTCGACATGGTCGACATCTTCCGCGCCAGCGAGCACGTGCCGCCGATCGTCGACGAGGCCATCCGGCTTGGCGTCAAGGTCGTGTGGATGCAACTGGGCGTCCGCCACGACGAGGCTGCGGCGAAAGCGGAAGCCGCGGGATTGAGAGTGGTGATGAACCGCTGCCCGAAGATCGAATATGGCCGGCTGTCGGGCGAGATCTCCTGGGCCGGAGTCAACTCGCGGCGGATCTCGGCCAGGCGGCCAACGACCGGCACAGGTGTCCAGCAGTTGACAATCGGGAGGGCGGCCGCTCCTGCCGCGACAGCCACCGCCTCACAGGATGCGTCGGCGGACAGTCCGCCTGGAAACCGGACCGATCCATGCGAGAGGTAATTCATTCCCGCATCGACCAGAAATCAGAATAAACTTATCGAGCTGCGGCGCTGTCACGCGTCGGGCGGCTTTGCGCGCTGCTGCCGTTTGCAGGACACTGCGACAAGCGGCAGGAGGGGAACACCGCTTCAGGAGGAAACAATGTCCACGACCACACCCGGGTTTTCGACGCTCGCCATCCACGCCGGCGCGCAGCCGGATCCGACCACCGGCGCGCGCGCCACGCCGATCTACCAGACCACGTCCTATGTGTTCCAGGACGTCGACCACGCCGCGGCGCTGTTCGGGCTGCAGGCCTTCGGCAACATCTATACGCGTATCGGCAACCCGACCCAGGCGGTGCTGGAAGAGCGCATCGCCGCGCTCGAGGGCGGCACGGCGGCGCTTGCCGTCGCCTCCGGCCACGCGGCCCAGCTGGTCGTATTTCACGCGCTGTTGTCGCCCGGTGACGAGTTCATCGCCTCGAATCATCTCTACGGCGGCTCAATCAACCAGTTCAACCACGCCTTCAAGAGCTTCGGCTGGAACGTGAAATGGGCCGAAGGCACCGATCCGGCCGCCTTCGCCGCCCAGGTCACCGAGAAGACCAAGGCGATCTTCATCGAGAGCCTCGCCAATCCCGGCGGCGTCGTCACCGATATCGCGGCCATTGCGGCGATCGCCAAGCGGGCCGGCGTGCCACTGATCGTCGACAATACGCTGGCCACGCCTTACTTATGCAAGCCATTTGAGTTCGGTGCCGACATCGTCGTGCATTCGGCCACCAAGTTCCTCGGCGGCCATGGTAATTCGATCGGCGGACTGATCGTCGACGGCGGCACCTTCGACTGGCGCGCCTCCAAGCGCTATCCGTTCCTGACCGAACCGCGCCCGGAATACCAGGGCATCGTCCTGGCCGAGACCTTCGGCAACTTCGCCTTCGCCATCGCCGCGCGCGTCTTGAGCTTGCGCGATCTCGGCCCGGCGATCTCGCCGTTCAACGCCTTCCTGCTCCTCACCGGCATCGAGACCTTGCCGCTCCGGATGGAGAAGCATTCGGCCAATGCGCTCGCAGTTGCGACTTGGCTGGAAAAGCACCCGAAGGTCGCTTGGGTTTCCTACGCCGGGCTGCCCACGGACCCCTCGCATGCGCTCGCCGACAAATACCTGAAGCACGGCTATGGCGCGGTGTTCACCTTCGGCCTCAAGGGCGGCTATGAGGCGGGCGTCAAACTCGTCTCCTCGGTCGAACTGTTCTCACATCTGGCCAATGTCGGCGATACGCGTTCGCTGATCATCCATCCGGCCTCGACCACCCACCGGCAGCTCTCTGACGCGCAGAAGACCGCAGCCGGCGCCGGACCGGAGGTCGTCCGCCTGTCGATCGGCATCGAGGATGCAGCCGATATCATCGCCGACCTGGAGCAGGCGCTGGCCAAGGTGGAGTGAGGCGAGACTGATCAGTTGGCGTTCGCGCCCCCGTCATTGCGAGGCGCAGCCGAAGCAATCCAGAGTCATTTCCGGGCTTTCTGGATTGCTTCGCTCCGCTCGCAATGACGAACATACCGGGGCGCAGCGCTGTCCGCACCCCTCACCTCAGCGCGGCCCGGTGCGCCAAGGCCGTTGCCAACAGGATCACCGCGCCGGCCTGATGGGCGAGAGCAAGGTGCAGCGGCACGACCAAGACAAGCGTGGCAACGCCGAGCGCTAGCTGCGCGGAGACGACGAGGATGAGCGCAATGGCGGTCCGGCGGCCCTTCCGCGGTCCGCGCGGATTGGACTGCGCCCGGGCGATCCAGCCGAGCCCCTCAGCGATCGCAAGCGCAAACACCACATAGGCGCCGAACCGGTGGACGAACTGAACCGTCGCCGGATTCTCGAAGAAGTTCCGCCAGAGCGGGTCCATCGCCATGACATCGGAAGGCACGAACGTGCCGTTCATCGACGGCCAAGTGTTGTAGACGAGACCGGCAGAGTTGCCGGCGACGAGCGCCCCTAGAAAGATCTGCGCGAACACGGCGACGATCAGAAGATTGGCCGTCAAGGTCGCGGTGCCGGACTTGGCCGCCCCGCCCCGCGCCGCGGCCGGTTTATCGAGCGTCAGCGCGATCCACACCGTCGCAGCGAAGATCAACAGCGCCAACGTGAGGTGGGTCGCCAGCCGGTAGGGCGCGACGTCGATGCGGTCGGCAAGGCCTGAAGCCACCATCCACCAGCCGACCGCTCCCTGCACCGCGCCAAGCGCGAACACCAGGCCGAAGCGGCTGAATTCGGCGCGGCGGATGACGCCGGTTGCCAGGAAGCCGACGAAGGGCAGAAGGAAGGCGACGCCGATGAAGCGGCCGAGAAAGCGGTGCGCCCATTCCCACCAGAAGATGACTTTGAAGCCATCGAGCGTCATGTCGCGGTTGGCGATGGCGAACTGCGGGATGGCCCTGTATTTGGCAAAAGCCGCCAGCCAGTCCGCCTCGGACAACGGCGGCAAGGCGCCCATGATCGGCTGCCACTCGGTGATGGAGAGCCCCGAACCGGTCAGCCGCGTGGCGCCGCCGACGACCACCATGGCGAAGACGAGGGCCGCAATCAGCCACAGCCAGAGGACGACAAGCCCTCGGCCCGCGCGCGCCGGGCGGGGTTGAGCGGCGGTTCCTGCGGCAATCGACATGGCTCTCTCCGACTTTCTCACTGGCGCGCCCCGCCGGCTAGATAGACCGGGGGGTCGGACGCGGCAAGGGTGAGACTGGCCGACGCATTCGCCCTTCGAGGCTCGGCCGCTAACCTCGCTCCTCAGGGGGAAGTCTGGAAGACGCAGCGCTGCGCCGATCACGCGGGACCCTTCATGGTGAGGTGCGAGCGTGAGCGCTCGAACCATGAAGGGCGACAGTGTTCGCTGTGCCCTCCCCCACCCCGGCCTTGATTCCGCTTGCCTCGCCTGCTCTATGGTCTGACGCTTCTCACAATCGGATTTCAGTCTTGGACAAGCATTTTTCCGGCCTCGACGGTCTGCGCGGCCTCGCCGCCTTCATGGTCGTGGTGCACCACACGGCCTTGAAAGGCACCGACATCGGCGGCCTCTCCGTGTTTCTGTTCTTCATCCTCTCCGGCTTCCTCATCACCGGCATATTGGTGAAGCTGCGGCTGAAGATCGAGGCCGGCCGCATGGGTGTCTGGGCCGCGACGGGAAGCTTCTGGCTGCAGCGGGCGCTTCGCATCTTCCCGGCCTATTACGTCTGGCTGGGGCTGTTCCTGTTCATCGATCACTATTGGTACCACGATGAGACCATCGTGAACCTCGGTTGGTACCTCCTCTATCTCCAGAACTTCCTGATCGCCTTCAAGACCTACGCCTGGGAGGACTTCACCCATACCTGGAGCTTAGCGGTCGAGCAGCAGTATTACGTATTCTTCGCGCCCCTGGTGCTGATGCTGGCAAGCCGCTGGCACCGTCGCTTCTTCGTCGGCGTGATCGCCGTCTGCATCGTCGCGATCATCTCACTTCAGGCCGCCGGCTATGAAATGGTGACGCTGTACCCGACGCCCTCGACCGGCTTCGTGTTCATGGGGTGCGGCGCCATCCTCTCCGTCACCGACCGCAACAGGCTGAAGCCCTTCGCCAATCCCCTCCTGGTCGTCGCGGCCATCGTCTTGATCGTGGCTCTAGCCTCCTATCCGGTCGCCGAACGCAACCACATCGCCAAGGTGCCCTACGTTCTCCTTGTCGTCGGCTCGGCCGCGTCGCTCAGCGTGATCATGGCGGCGACCCTGGCCAGCCCGACCGCCTTTGCCGTCCGCGTCCTCGAAACGTCGCCTATGCGCTATCTCGGGCGCATTTCCTATGCTCTCTACATCATCCATCTGCCGATCGCCTTGTGGGTGGAGGACTTTGGCGGGCTTGCCGAGATGTCGGAAGCGACCCATATCCCTGCCGACCTCATCCATTTTGCCATCGTGTCGGTCGTATCGGTGGCGCTTGCCAGTCTGTCCTATGTCGTGGTCGAGAAGCCCTTCCTCGACCTGAAGGCGCGGCTGAAGGCATCGACGACGGCCCGCCCGGAGGTTGCTGCGTGAATTCATCCGATTCCGGCCCGTCCCATCCCGATCCACTGGTGTTCTTCGCGCCCTCGGGCAAACGCGAACATGTCGCTCCCGGAACGACGGTGCTCGCCGCCGCGCGCCACCTTGGCGTCGACCTCGATTCGGTGTGCGGCGGACGCGGCATCTGCGGTCGCTGTCAGGTTGCGCCCGTCACGGGCGCCAATGCCAAGCTTGGCATCGACAGCGACGCCGAGCATCTGTCGCCCTGGAATGCGGTCGAGGAGCGCTATGCCTCGAAACGCGGGGCGCTCGCAGAAGGCCGCCGGCTCGGCTGCCAGGCGCAGATTCTCGCCGACGTCGTCATCGACGTGCCGGAAGACAGTCAGGTGCACCGGCAGGTGGTGCGGAAGTCGGCCGAACAGCACCAGATCGATATCGATCCGGTCGTCACCCTGCACTATGTCGAGGTGCGCGAGCCGGACATGCATGATCCGGCCTCCGACGCCCGCCGACTTGCCGACGCGCTCGCGGCCCAGGCCGGACTGACCGGCCTGAAGTTCCCGCTGTCGGTGCTGAAAACGCTGCAGAAGGTGCTTAGGCAGGGGCAATGGGCGGTGACCGTCGCGGTCCGGGCCGGCGGCGACGTGGTGGCGGTCTATCCCGGCATCAAGGACCGCGCCTTCGGGCTCGCCGTCGACATCGGCTCGACTACCATCGCCGCGCATCTGTGCGACCTGAAATCCGGCGAAGTCAAAGCCTCGGCCGGGTTGATGAACCCGCAGATCCGCTTCGGCGAAGATCTGATGAGCCGCGTCTCCTATGTGATGATGAACCCGGGTGGCGAGACCGAGATGACGGCCGCGGTCCGGGCCGCGCTGCAGACGCTCAGCGAAAACGTCGCGGCGGAAGCCGGCATCGTCCCGACCGATATCGTCGAGGCGACGGTCGTCGGCAATCCGATCATGCATCACCTGTTCCTCGGGCTCGACCCGACCGAACTTGGCGGGGCACCCTTCGCCCTGACCATCGACGCCGGCTACGACGTGCCGGCGACCGATGTCGGTCTGGCACTCGCGCCCGGTGCCTTCGTCTATTCCCTGCCGCTGATCGCCGGCCATGTCGGGGCCGATTCGGCCGGCGTGGTGCTCGCCTGCGGGCCGTATCTCGACGAGGAAATCCGGCTTCTCGTCGATGTGGGTACCAACGCCGAGATCGTGCTCGGCAATTCCACGCGGCTCCTCGCCTGCTCGTCACCGACCGGGCCGGCCTTCGAGGGGGCGCAGATTTCCGGCGGTCAACGCGCCGCGCCCGGCGCCATCGAGCGGCTGAGGATCGATCCGGCGACGCTTGAACCGCGCTTCAAGGTGATTGGCGTCGATCTCTGGTCGGACGAGCCGGGATTCTTGGAGGCCGCGGCGACGACCGGCGTCACCGGCATCTGCGGCTCCGGCATCATCGAGGCGGTGGCCGAGATGCGGCTCGCCGGAATTGTCACGCCGGACGGTATCGTCGACGGGACGCTCGGCGAGCGCAGCCCGCGCGTCGTCATGGATGGCCGCACCGCCAGCTATATCATCCGCGAGGCCGATGCCTCGGGCGGCCCAAAGGTCGTCATCACGCAAGCCGATATCCGCGCCATCCAGCTCGCCAAGGCGGCGCTCTACGCCGGCATCCGCCTCTTGATGGACCATTACGGCGTCAGCCACGTCGACCGCATCACGCTCGCCGGCGCCTTCGGCAGCCATATCGACGTGAAATACGCCATGATCCTCGGGCTGATCCCCGATTGCGACCTCGAGCGTGTGTCTTCCGCCGGCAATGCCGCTGGCACCGGCGCGCGCATCGCGTTGTTGAACCGCGCCTCCAGAGCCGAGATCGAGGACGTCGTTCGGAAGATCGACAAGATCGAAACGGCCTTGGAGCCGGCCTTCCAGGACCATTTCGTCAAGGCGATGGCGATCCCGCACAAGACCGATCCGTTCCCGCATCTGGAAGCCGCACTCGGACTGACGTTCGATCGCGGCACGTCGAGCGGCGCCGACGGCTCCAGGCCGGAGCGGCGGCGACGGCGGGGCTGACGGCGATGGCGGGCAAGTCGTTTCAAGAGCTCGTGGCGCCGAGGCAACGGTCACGCGTGCGCTACGCGCTCATCTGTCTGGCGCTGTTCACGCTTGGTCTCGCCTCGCGGCACTACGCCAATCCGATCTCCGACCTGTTCGGCAAGTATCCCGGCGACACGCTGTGGGCGATGCTGGCCTTCTTCGGCCTCGGACTGCTTCTGTCCAGGTATTCAACGCTGACGATCGCCGGCATCGCGCTTGCAGTGTCGCTGTCGGTCGAACTTTTGAAATTCTATCATGCTCCCTGGATGATCGCTCTGCGCGCCTCGACCTTTGGCTACCTGGTGCTTGGCCACATCTTTTCGGTCGAAAACCTGATTGCGTATTCGATCGGCGTAGTGCTGGCCGTGACCGCCGAGTGGCTTCTGTCCAAGTGACGCCCAGCGCGGCCGGTCAAGCCTTCGCGGCGAGCATGCGCTGCGGTCGCCGCCGATTGCGGACGGCAGCGATGCCCCAAGCGAGCACGGCAAGGCCGAGGCCGGCGACAAGCACCCACCAGGCCGGGCGCAGCATGGTGAGATCATCGAGTTCGAGGTTGGCGGCAAAGACGGCCGAGGCCGGCACGCGCGTGGCCAACCCGTACCAGCCGGCTTCGAGAAGTGCAGTGAGGGCCGCCGCCACCACCGCGTTCAGCGCCAGTGCGGCGGGCGCGAGCCTGAAACCACGCCAGACGATCAGCCGGCACCCCTCCAGGATGAGGAGGACCCCGAGCATCAGCGTCGCCTCGTAGGTGTCGATCTTCGACTGCATGAAGAAGTGCAGCATGGCGAGAACGGCGATCGCATGCACGATGCTGTGCAGCCGTCGCCAGCGGAGGCCGCCGAGACGGCGGATCATGCCGTCGGTCGAGGTCGCCCCAAGCGCGACGAGACCGAGAAGCGCGGTAAAGCCGATGGTCAGGTAGATACGGAGCACGATCTCGGAGGCGATGCGCAGGATGTCGAGGCGCTGGTCGACGCAGTAGAGGCTGAAATGCGCCAACACGTAAAACAGCGCGGCCAGCCCGGTCAACCGCCTGATGCCGATCAACCTGGTCCAGCCAGTCGCGTGACGCAGCGGCGTGACGGCCAGCGCCAGGAGAAGGAAGCGCACCGTCCATTCACCCGTCTGGTGGATCGCCTCGTTAAGGACGCGGGGGCCGAGCCAGCCCAGGTGCCACTCGAGCAGGATCCAGACGGCGGGCGCGATCAGCCCGGCGAGCACGACGGCACGCAACGGCGAAAACCGGCCGCGCCGGTCGTTCCAGGGAAAGGCAGCGAGTAAGGTGTCGGCGGGCAAGAGCGGGTCCTCGTTCGATGGTCCTAACATGCCTTTCGGGCGAAACCGGCTTCACGGTTCCTCACATTGACGAGATGGGCTGTAGCGCCACAGGTGGTCCCTCCGCCTGGTGGTCGTCCTCCCCCGCGCGCGGCGCGCGAACTCGCGCTATAAGGCGACTTGCCGCATGAGCGCTCGAAGCCGGGCGGCAGCGACGATGCCGGGAGCGAGGCGATGCAACCCTTCAATATCTCGACCCTCTTTACCTGGTTCGGCGACCTGTTCCGCCCCGACCGGCTGTCGGAGACCATGGTCCTCGTCCTCGGCATCTTCGTCGGCCTGCTGGCCAAGAACATCTACACCGTCATCATGCGCTCGTTCGGCTTCGTCGGCGCCTTCCTGTCGCGGCTAGCCATCGGCTGGTGGGAGGAGACCCGGCGGGAAACACCGAACGTCGTCGATTTTGCCATGGTGCTGATCACGCGCGTCGCGGACCGGCAGATCTTCCTTCTGGATCCGCTGATCGGCCCGCATCGCCTCAGCGACGTGTATCTCAACCCGCGAACCGCCATCGGCGTCAGGCTGCAGACCTTTTCGGTGTCGGAGACGAAGCCGTGGGTCACCTTCCGGCTCGACGACAAGCCGCCGCTCCTGACCCGGCTCGCCCGGCTGCGGCGCCGGCTGTTCCATCGCGCCAATTATGCGCCGATGTCGCCGCAGGACCGCCGCATCCTCAAATACCGCCGCACCTATGCGCCGATCGAAAACATGATCGGCCAGTACATGACCAACGAATGGGCGGCGGAAGTGGCCCTCGGCGAGCCCTGCCACATCTTCCGCTTCGTCATCGCGCTCGTCTACGAGAAGAACGCCGAGCGCCACGTCGACCGGCACTTCCACGCCCTCGTCATCTGGGAAGAGCTCCTAAAGCGCCGCGACATCCAAGAGATCGCCTACTTCAAGGCCGAGCACCGTCACCGCTGGCGCACCGTCGCCCGCATCGCCGATCACTACCGATCCTCCCCGAAGGCGGCGGACGAATTTGGTACGATCCACGTGATGGTGCCGAAGCACCTCCTCACCGAGGACTACGAGGTCGTCTGGGAGGCGGGTCCCGACGGCACGCAGGTGCCGATCAGCCGGCCAGGGCGGTCGGATGCCTTGCCGGCGGCGGCGCTCGACATCGGCGCGGCCCTCAAGTCCGGCGTGGCGACACCGAAACCGGCGGACGACCTCAGCGATCTGCCGTGACTTCAGTGCCGATGGGCATATCGGCGGCGGCGGATGGCCGGCGGCGAACGCCCAGATGGATCAGCACCATCGCGACCATCAACACATGAGGCAGGGCGTTGTGCAGGAACAGCCCAGAAGGGCCGACCGATGCCATGACGGCCGCCGCCGTCGACGGTCCGATGATCGCACCGAGGCAGTAGGAGAACAGCATCACGGCGGAGACGCCGGCAGAGCGCGTGGCCGGGATGCCGTCGTTGGTGTGAGCGACCAGCACATAGTATTGCGTCGACACCACCGCGCCGAGCAGTGCCGCCAGGCTGTAGAGTGCGATATGCGCCAGCGAAGCGCCGGCCCCCCATAGCACGAGTTCGACCGCCACCGAGGCCGCCGCCAGCGCCGCAACCAACAGCCGCCGGTCGACCGCATCGGAGACCCGGCCGATCGGCAGCTGCACGGCGGCCGATCCGAGCGTCAGCCAGATCATCAGGTTGCCGACTTCACCCGAGGTGAGGCCGATCTCATGGGCGAACACCGGCGTCAGCGAGAACATCGGGCCGTTGGCAAAGCCGATCAGAAATACGCCGGCGACGCCGATCGGGGCTTCCTTCAACAGCCGCACGAACGGCAACTTCGGGCTCGCCGGGCGCTCCGGCGGATCCTGTTCGGTAACGGTCAGAGGCAGGATGCCGCTGGAAAAGAACATAGCGGTGGCGATGAACAGCGCCACCGACGTCGGCTCGGCGACATGCAGCAGCATGTTGCCGATGCCCCAGGCGACATATTGCACGACACTGTACAACGCGAAGACGGTGCCGCGGGTGGAGTTGTCGGACTTGCCCTGCAGCCAGCCCTCGACGGTCGCATAGAGTCCGGCAATGGCAAAGCCGCCGACGGCGCGCAGCACGATCCAGACGGCAGCGTCCGGCACCAGAAGATAGGCGAGCGCAGTGATAGTGCCGAGCGCGATCGAGGCGGTGAAGGCACGCACATGCCCGGCATGGCGGATCGCCCAGGGGTTGACCATCGCCCCGATCAGCATGCCGACGAAGTAGGACGACGACAACAGCCCGATCACGGTCTCGGAGTAGCCGTTGATCTTGGCGGAGAGCGGCACGATCGTGTTCAACAGGCCCTGGCCGGTGACGACCAGCAGCACGGCGATGTTCAGTGCGAGGATAGGGCGATAGGCAGCGAGCACGGTACGGCCTTCAGGCGACTTGGTCGTTCGGGAACGGCGGGGACTGACGGGAACAGCATGGAGCGGGATCGATCGGCGGAAAAGCCGTCAGCCGCCGGAGGTTGAACCGCCCGGTCTTGCGGCGAACGGCGGTTTCGAGAAGCGACTGATCAGCCAGGAGCGGAACACGGAGACCGCCGTGTCGCCGAGGTCGTCTGGATGGATGGCGAGGTAATAGCCGTAGCCGTCTTCGACCGACAGATCGAACGGCGAGACGATCCGGCCGGCGGCGATCTCCTCCTGGAACAGGAGCGGATCGACGAGTGCCAGCCCTTCGCCCGACATGGCATAGAGCACCGCCATCTGGGCGGTATCGAACACCAGGCCGCGATCGACCTTGACCTCGGGAAAGCCGATGCCGCGGATGAAGATCTCCCACGGATAGTTGCGCGGTCGCTCGTCGATGCGAACGTGCAGGAGATCGTTCGACGCCAGGAATTGCACCAGCGGCACATCGACCGCGCGCGCCGCAATGTCTGGATGGCAGAGGATCGACAGTTTCTCCATCCACAGAAGGTCGAGCACGCGATCGGTGACCTTGGGTTCCGAATAGACGACAGAGATCTCCGCCGCCCGCTCCATCGGACCGGTCGATGGCCGGGATTCGATATCGATGGCGATGTCGGGATAGTCGCGGCGGAAGTCGCGCAGGATCGGCACGGCGAGCTGATGGGCAAACGTGTGCGGCAGCGCCACTTTCAGCGACCGGCGCGGGCTGCCCTTCTCGGCGCGGATCTCCTCGATGACCTCGTCGATGCGATCGAACGACTTGGTGACGACGGGCAACAGCCGGCGGCCGGCATCGGTCAGGCTGAGCTGGTGCGGCTTGCGCTCGAACAGCGGCACGCCGATCAGATCCTCGAGCCCGATCACATGGCGGCTGACGGCGGATTGCGAGACCAACAGGCTCGATGCCGCGGCGGTGAAGCTCGTATGCCGCCCGGCCGCCTCGAAGGCGCGAAGGGCATTCAGCGGCAGCCAGCGGCGGTCCATGGCGGGTCCTTGAGGGTTCGGACGCCACTGGCAGGAGCGCGCGCTCAGCCGATGCGGGTCCGGGCGAGGAGATCTTCGTTCAGCTCGTAGCCGAGTCCCGGCTTGTCGGACAGGACGATATCGCCATTCAGGTCGACATCGAAGGGCTCGAGCATGGGAAAATCACGGCGGCTGAGCGTCCATTCCGGCGGATCATACGGGAATTCCACAAAGGGAGCATCAGCACATGCGGCGGTCAGATGCGCGTTTGCGACAAGTCCCATGCCGTTGGTCCAGGTGTGCGGCGTGAACACGAGATTGTGTTCCTGCGCCATGTGGGCGACGCGCCTGAGGCCGGTGATGCCGCCAACAAGGGCCGCGTCCGGCTGCACGACGTCGAGGCAGCCCTCGCGGATCAGATCGCGGAAGTCGGAGAGTTCGCGCGTCATTTCGCCGCCTGCAATGCGGACGTCGACCATCTCGCGCAAGCGCCGCATGCCGTCGCGGTCGGCGCGGTGCAAGGGCTCTTCCATCCAGTAGACGCCGAGGCGTTCCAATTCGCGCGCGACCTGAATGGCGTCCTTCAGGCTCCAGGGCGCATAGGCGTCCCACGACATGCGCCAGCCCTGATTGCAGTCGACCATCAGCTCCAGGCTGTCGCCGATGCGGGCGCGCACGGCGGCGAGCGCGGCGATGTCGGAGCGCCAGTCGCCGCGATGGAAGCGGATCTTCATCGCCTTGAAGCCGCGCGCGAGGAAACGTTCGGCTTGGTCGGCGAGCGCTTCAGGGGCGCGTAGCGTGCCCGACGACGCGTAGGCGGCCACCCGGTCGTTGAGCCCGCCGGCGAGTTTCCACACCGGTTGGCCCGCCACCTTGCCGGCAAGATCCCACAGCGCCAGATCGAGCGGCCAGCAGCGGCCGTAGTGGAACTGAATGTTGGAGAGGATGCGGTAGTGCCGCTCCAGCCGCAACGGATCCTCGCCGATGAACAGGTGTTCGTGGCCGGCGAACCCCGTCATCGTGTCGCCGGAAGCGACCCCGACCAGGCCCTCGTCGGTCGTCACCCGCACGATGGTCGCCTCGAACTTCTCCCGCGGCACCGTGTCCCAGGAGGCATTGAACGGCGGATCGAGCGGCAGGCGGTGGTGGGTGATGTCGATCGACGTGATCTTCATGGGAGGAGTCCTCGGGAACACGGCAATTGCACGCTTAGATTGAATACCTTAGCATCGAGAGACTGGATACCCACCAACCACGCCGCCGTTCACAATGGCGGGCTTCGCACAAAGAACTGGATCCCCTTCCCTCGATCGGCGCGAGCCGATCGAGGGAAGGGGATCCAGACCCTTGACTGCAAATCCGTCTGACCTCAGACCGTTCTCGCCCACCAACTCGACCGATGGATCCCGCCGCGACGCTTCAATACGCAGTCCACACCGTCTTGAAGTCCATGTATTTCTCGATGGCGTGGGGGCTGCGGTCGCGCCCGAAGCCGGACTGCTTGAAGCCGCCGAACGGCGTGGCGAGCGACGACTTGTCGAAGGTGTTGACCCAGACGGTACCGGCGCGG
>JARLIT010000172.1 GCA_031291575.1 Ancalomicrobiaceae bacterium | reverse complement strand
TCCGGCCATCTGCACCAGGGGGCCAGCCCCAACCTGCCGGAGGCCTATATGCGCCAGCTGCAGGACGTGCCGGTCGGTCCGAGCGTCGGATCCTGCGGCACTGCCGCCTATCGGCGCGAACAGGTGATCGTTTCCGACCTTCGGGTGGATCCGCTCTGGCGGGACTACCGGCCGATGATCGCTCCGCATGGCTACGTCTCCTGCTGGTCCACGCCGATCCTGTCGCACTACGGCGAACTGCTCGGCACCTTCGCGCTCTATTCCAAGGCGGTCAGGACGCCGACGCCGGCGGAATTGGCGATCATCGACATGACGACGCGGATTGCCGGCATCGCGCTTGAGCGCAAGCGCTTCGAGGACCGCATCCACTTCATGGCGACCCACGATGCGCTGACCGGCCTGCCGAATCGCAGCCTGTTGAGCGACCGCCTGAGCCAGGCCATCGCGCTTGCCCAGCGCAGTCAGGCCTGGGTATCCGTCGCCTTCATCGATCTCGACAACTTCAAGATCGTCAACGACAGCCTCGGCCATTCCGCCGGCGACGATCTCCTGAAGACGGTCGCCAAGCGCATGGTCGCCAACGTGCGGGCGAGCGACACGGTGGTCAGGATCGGCGGCGACGAGTTCGTCATCATCCTCCTGGAGCAGCCGCACGAATCCGACGGCGTCTCGGCGATCCTGAAACGCATCCGCACGGTCGTGGCCGAACCGATCCGGCTCAGTGGCCACGATATCCACATCACGATGAGCATCGGGGTGGCGAACTACCCGAACGACGGGCACGAATGCGAAGGCCTGCTGGCCAATGCCGATGCCGCCATGTATCGGGCCAAGGAGCTGGGGCGCGACAGTCTGCAGTTCTACGCGCCGGAGATGAACGTCAAGAACTACGAACGGGTGACGCTGCAGGAAGAACTGCGCGCCGGTCTGGCCCGCCACGAACTGCGCCTGCAATATCAGCCGATCATCGCGGCCGGCACCGGCAGCGCCGTCTGTGTCGAGGCACTGGTGCGCTGGCAACATCCGGTGCGCGGTCTCTTGCCGCCGGCGGAGTTCCTCACCGTCGCGGAAGAGACCGGACTGATCTTGCCGGTCGGCGACTGGGTGTTGGAGGAGGCTTGCGCGCAGGCCAAGGCCTGGCATGCCGGCGGTCTTGCCGGCATCTCGGTGGCGGTCAATCTGTCGGCGCGTCAATTCAAGGATGACGGCCTCGCCGCCCGCATCAGCCGGGTCCTGAGCGCGACTGGACTCGAGGCGCGCTTCCTTGCCCTGGAGATCGCCGAATCGACGCTCGTTCAGGACATCTCCTATTCGATCGACAAGCTGAAGGAGCTGCGGCGGCTGGGCGTCGGCCTGTCGATCGACAACTTCGGCGCCGACCGCTCCTGCCTCGGCGCGCTGAAATCCATCCCTGTCGACCGGCTGAAACTCGATCGCTCCATCATCGCGCAATTGGTCGAAGATCCGGCCGATCAGGCGCTGGTCGGGGCGATCATCTCGCTCGGTCACAACCTCGGCATGCGCGTCGTCGCTGCTGGCGTCGAGTCGGGCGACCAATCCGCCATTCTGGCCGCCACCGGCTGCCATGAGTTGCAGGGCTACCGCACCGGCATGCCTGTCGACGCCGCCGCGCTCACCGAAATTCTGATGCGCCGCGCTGCCTGAACGGGAGTAGGGTCGCGCAAACGACGCATCCGGCTTTTGACCCGGCTTTTCTGCAGCCGTCTCTTCCGCCAAACTCGGATTCGGATGCGTCGCCGGCGAGTCGCCCGGCGGCGAACCCATCGAGCATTCGTCCCATCTCCCGGCCGTGTCACGGCGCGCCGCAGGTCGATGGGCCAACAGGGCGGAAAGCGCCAGGGATTTGGGCCATGAGCCAGACAGGCAAGCCACGTATCGCCGTCATTGGGTCGACCAACGTCGATCTGGTCACCTACTTGAAACGCATGCCGAAGCCCGGCGAGACGATTGCAGCCGACAGCTTCGCCATGGGCCAGGGCGGCAAGGGTGCCAATCAGGCTGTCGCCGCCGCCAAGCTCGGCGCCGATGTCGTCATGGTTGGCGCGGTCGGCGAGGATGCCTTCGCCGGGACGACGCTCGCCCACCTCGCCGGCTACGGCGTCGACGTCAGCCATATCCGCCGCGCCCTGGGCATCTCCTCCGGCGTCGCCTCGATCCTCGTCGATCCATCCGGCGAGAACGTCATCATGATCGTCGCCGGCGCCAACGGCACCGTGTCGGCCGACGACATCCGCGACGCCAGCGCCGACCTGATGACCTGCGATCTCATTCTCCTGCAGCTGGAAATCCCGCTCGCCGCCGTCTATGCGGCGCTCGAATTCGGCAAGAAGCACGGCGTGAAGACGCTGCTGAATCCGGCGCCCGCCACGCCGGCGCTCGACCCGGAGAAGGTCAATCTGGCGAGCTTCCTCACTCCCAACGAGACCGAACTGGCGATCCTGACCGGCATGCCCGTCGAGACTGAGACCGAAATTGCGACGGCCGCCAAGACGTTGATCGCCAAGGGCGTCGGCACGGTGATCGTCACCATGGGATCACGTGGCGCGCTGTTGGTGGAGGCCCAGGCCGTCACGCACATCGCCCCGGTCAAGGTCTCGCCGGTCGACACGGTCGGAGCCGGCGACGCCTTCGTCGGCGCCTTCGCCCGCTATTATGCCAGCGGGCTCGGCGTCGTTCCGGCGCTGAAGAAGGCGTCGGCCTACGCCGCCGACAGCGTCACCCGCCGCGGCACGCAGGATGCCTACGCCACGGAAGCGGAATTCGACCGCATCTGCGCGGCGCCGACGAACGGTTGACGGCGGTGGACGGCGGGCGGTCATGCCGCCCGTCGACGTTCGGTGACTCAGGGCTTTTCCCAGGTGCCACTGGTGTCCGAGCGGAACAGGGCGTCGAGGACCGCCATGTTGGCGATGCCGTCCTCGATGCCGAATTCGAGCGCCTCCTCGCCCAGGATGGCGCGGCTGACGGCGTCGCCCTGCAGCGTGTACTGGTCGCACACCGGGAAGCTCTCGGTGGAGATGCCGCCGCCGCGCAAGTCGCGGCCGTCGTCGATGAAGATGCGGCAGGCCGAATCCGGCGGCGCGTTGAACGGGATCTCGACCTCGATGCGGCCCTCGGTGCCGAGAATCTGCACCCGCTGGTGCGCCGAGAGCTGCGTCGAACAGGTGAAGGTGAGGCGCCGGCCGGCGGAGAAGGCGACGATGCCGCTGGTCAGCCGGTCGGTTCCGAATTTCGGATCGCGGTCGAGGAGACCGATGGCGCGTTCCGGGTCGCCGCCGAAGATGTAGCGCGCCGTCGTCACCGCGTAGCAACCGATATCGAGGAGGCCACCGCCGCCAATGTCGGCCTGATTGCGGACGTTGTCGGGATCGTCATTGAAATAGCAGAAGGCGGTGTGGATGGCGCGGACCTCGCCAATGCGGCCGGACTGCACCTGGCGGCGAGCGCGCTGCCATTGCGGATGATGGCGCACCATAAACGCTTCGGCGACGATCTTGCCGGATTTGTCGCGCGCCGCGATCAGCGCCTTGGCTTCCTCGGCATTCATGCCGATCGGCTTCTCGCACAGCACGTGCTTGCCGGCCTGCAGCGCCTTGATGGTCCAGGGAACATGCAAGTGGTTCGGCAGGGGATTGTAGATCGCTTCGATGTCCGGATCGGCCAGCAGTTCTTCGTAGGATCCGTAGGCCTTGCCGATTCCGAGCCGCCGGGCCTCGGCCTTGGCTTTCGCCGTATTGCGCGAGGCGATGGCATCGACCCTGACGACCTTGCCCTTCAGCATGGCCGGAATGACCTTCTGCATCCCGATATTCGCCGTGCTCAGCACGCCCCAGGAAACCGTACCTGCCATGTTCGCCTCTCCCTACCTTGGAATTTGTTGAGAAAATCGTTTGCCGCACCTTAGAGAAGGCGCCCCGACCCAACAATCAGCAATCCGGATGAGCTGCTATTCGCCGGCCAGTCCTCCCGGCGCAGAAACCAAGCTCCCGCACGACCATCGGCCGCATGGGTGTCAGGAATAAGATGACATGGCATTGCGGACCGACCTCCTGCAGTGACCCGGTTGCGGCCTATAGCATTTCCCGCTCACGTGGAATCATCTGAGCGAAGGGAAATGCTCCAGGTTCAAAAAGTTGAGCGTGTCCTTATCGTTCGGATCTCTTCTATCCGAACGGGACACGCTCTAGGGCCGAACCACGCCCTTGCGTAGCACCAGGTTGCCATAGAGCCGGCGCTCGGTCGTCGCCACGATAGCATAAGCTCCCTTGACGCGCTCGTAGAAGGCCTCGCCCTGCAGCGGCACGACCGTCTGGCCGGGCTCGTGGCGCGCCACCGCTGCCTCGAAATCGGCGAAGATCGGTTCGCGCCGGTCCGGCTCGTCGCGAATGCCCGGGCGGAAGGCGGCGTGGTCGACGAAATCGTCGAGCGGCATGACCGACAGGATGGCATCGGCGATCGTCACGGCGTCGACCCCGTCGGCCCTGACCAGGCGATGCGCATGGGCGACGGCCGGATAGTTGCCGTCGACGATGGCGATCTCGTCGCCGTGCCCCATGGCCCTGAGGATCATCAACAGCTCCGGCCCGAGAACCGGATTTATGCCCTTCAACATCAAATCGACTCCTTGAACATCACGTCCCTGTCGAACGCCAAACTGGCCAGCAGCGGCAGGCTGGCTGCGCCGATCTCGCGCGCGGCAGACCCGATCGTGCCCGCCAGCACCTCGATCGGCGACAGTCCCTGCCTGTCGAAACGGCCCATGCTGGCGGCAACCGCCGCGACGAGGCGTGCCCTGACGGTGCCCGGCACGGCCCCATCGATTACCACTGCCTGCAGCTCTATCACTGCCGAGGCGGCCGTGGCGGCAAAGGCGAGGCCCTCGGCGGCCGTGGCGATCCATTCGTCGAGTTCCGGACCGGCCGCGTCCCAGCACTCCGGATCGTCCCACAGCCAGTCGACCGGCCTGTCTTCGGCGATGAGGCGCGCCTCCAGGGTGCAAAGCGAGGCGGTGCGGATCAGCTGCAGGATCTGGCCGGAGCGGCCGGGCACCGGCAGCGAGCCGAGCGCGGCGGCATTGCCGGTGCGTCCCTGCACCAGCGTCGAGTTGAGGACGAGGCCGCCGCCGACGAAGGAGCCGATGAACAGATAGAGGAAATCGGCCAGCGGCTCGCGCGTGCCGAACACGAGTTCGGCCGCGCAGGCGGCGGTGGCGTCGTTGCACGGATGGACGGGGCGCCCGATCGCCTCGCCGATCTCGGCGGCGAGATCGGTATGGCGCCAAATGTCGAGTGCGCCTGGCGGGCAGCCGACCTCCGGCTCCCAGCTCCACATCTCGAACGGCGTCGCCAGACCAAAGCCCGCGACCCGCGCCAGTTGCGCCACGCCGAGGCCTGCCTCCAGGCTGCGGACGCCCGTCACGGCGAAATCGACGAGCGCGCGCGGCTGCGGGTAGTGGTAGGTCAGGTGCAGGCGCTGGCGCACGCGGCCGACAAAGTCGAGAAGCACAAGGTCGGCGGAGCGCCGCCCGACCTTCAGCCCATAGGCGTAGACGCCGTCCGGATTGAGCGAATAGGGGACGGACGGCTGGCCGACCTTGCCGCGCTGCGGCTCCTCCCGCTTGAGCAGGTTGTCGGCGACCAGCTGATTGACGATGACCGAGGCCGTCTGCGCTGACAGCCCGGTCAGGCGTGCCAGATCGGCCTTCGGCAGCGAGCCATGCCGGCGAATGAGCGAGAGAACGAGGCGCTCGTTATAGAGCCGGACGCCGGTCTGATTGGTGCCACGACCGAGATCGCCCGGCTGCAGGCGCGCTTCTTTCGACCGTCCGCGCGATCCGTCCATCTCGGTGGCATCCTTTTTGGCGTTGGTGCGGAACAGCCGGTGATCGTCTGCCGGCCGTCGCAAAGCGCACATTGTCTCTTGCCCGAAATCTCTGCTGTGACGCAAGGGAGGGCAAGTCGTTTGACGACCAAATTCAACTGGCGCAGCAATTTCACCGCCATGATCGGTCCGTGCCGGCGCTATCGCGCCCGTTCGGACGGTTTCCTCCCTCTGGTGCCGCCGGCAGCGGACCGCCCCGGGTCCGGCGGCGCTACCGACTGCCGCAGCTGCATTCCGCCTTCCGGCGTGCTAACAGACCCGACAGCCGGCTGAGAGAATGCGATTCTGCCTGTGCGGGTCCGCGGTTCACTTGGGCGGCGTGCTGTTCGTCCAGCGTTGTTGCCGCCATTCGAGCGCGCTAAGGTGCCGACCGCCATGTCCCGACTTGTCTACGTCATCAATGGCCCGAACCTCAATCTGCTGGGCAAGCGAGAGCCGCACATCTACGGCTCGGAGACGCTCGCCGACGTCGAGGCGGACTGCCGGCGCGTCGGCGCGGATCTGGGGCTCGATATCCTGTTCCTGCAGTCGAACCGCGAATACGAGATCATCGACTGGATCCACGAGGCGCGGGAAACGGCTGCCGGCATCGTCATCAACCCGGCCGCCTTCACCCACACGTCGGTGGCGATCCTCGATGCGCTGTTGGCCTGCGCCTGCCCCATTCTCGAGGTGCACATCTCCAATGTGCACAAGCGCGAATCCTTCCGTCACCATTCCTATGTGTCGCTGGCGGCGTCCGGGGTGATCGCGGGCTTTGGCACGCAGGGGTACACGCTGGCGCTCCAGCGCGTCGCACGATTGATTTCCGAGACGTCCGCCTGAACCGGTCAGCCACGCCGCACGCCGGTTCCAGGGCGGACCGACCATACGACTGGATCGCCGCATGCGCCTTCTCGTTGTCCACCGCATCAATTACCGCAAAGGCGGGGCCGAGAGCGTCTTTCTCGATCATCTGCAGCTTTTCCGGGAGATGGTCTGGGAGTGCGCCGAATTCGCCATGGCCCATCCCGACAACCTGCCGTCGGACTGGCAGGGCTATTTCCCGAGCTATTTCGAGCCGGGTGAGGGATCTCTCGTCGCGCAGCTGGCTCAGGTGCCGCGCTTCCTCCATTCCGGCGAGGCGGCGACACGATTTGCCAAGCTCATCGCCGACTTCAAGCCCGATGTCATCCACATGCACGGGCTTTACCAGCAGCTGACCGCCTCGATCATGGCGCCGGCGAAAGCCTCCGGCGCGCCGATCGTCTTCACGCTGCACGATTTCAAGTTGGTCTGCCCAACCTACTATTTCTACAACAGCCACGACGGGGTCTGCGAGCGCTGCAAAGGCGGTCGGCAGTGGAATGCCCTGCTTCGCCGCTGTTCCGGCGTCTCGCTCGGCAAGGACGCGATGTTCGCGCTTGACGGGCTGGTCCAGTGGTACGGCGGGGCGGTCAGGAAGGGCGTCGATGCCTTTCTCTGCCCGAGCCAGTTCCTTCGCGGAAAAATGACCGAGCACGGGTTCGATCCCGCCCGGCTGCACTATGTCCCGAACTTCTTCGAGACCGCCGACAATGCCCCGGTGGATGCGGCGGCGATCACCGATGTCCGCGATCGCTACGGCCGCTTCGTGCTGTTCTTCGGCCGCCTGTCGCCAGAGAAGGGGCTCGATGTGCTGATCGATGCCGCTGCCATCGGCGGCTTCCGGTTGGTATTCGTCGGCGACGGACCGCAGCGCCCGGCGCTTGAAGCGCGCGTGCGGGAGATCGGCGTCGTTGCGGACTTTCTCGGTCACCGTCGCGGCGCCGACCTGTGGGCGCATGTCAGTGCGGCCGCGGTGGTGGCGCTGCCGTCGATCTGGTACGAGAACGCGCCGAAGTCGGTGCTTGAGGCCCAGGCGCGCGGCCGCGTCGTGGTGACCAGCGCCATCGGCGGGCTGCCCGAACTCATCGACGACGGCATAACCGGCTTTCTGGCCAGGCCCGGCGATTCAGGCGATTTGGCGGCGCGGATCGGCATCGCACTGGCGTTGTCGCCTGAAGCCGCTGCCGCGATGGGTGAGGCGGCGCGAGCCCGGGTCTCGGCGACGTTCACGCGCGAGCGCTACTATCGCGAGACCGTGCAGATCTATGAGGAGCTGATCGCCCGGCGGCGCTGACGCGCGTTCAGACGGCGGTACCGCCGCGCCGCGCCGCGATGGCCGCGAGCCGGGAGACCTGACGCGGAAACAATAGCGCCAGAGCCACCGCATAGACGATCCCGCCGGTGGCGATGGCCCCGATCAAGCCGATGGTGCTGCTCGGCCAGGCGACCACGAGGACGGCCGCTCCCATCAGCACGGCGGCAAGGGCGATGCGGGCGATGATCGTTGGGAACACCGGCAGTCCGTAAGTGAAAGCGATTGTCTGGCTGACGAGGATCCCGACGAGTGCGGCGGCGAGACAGCCCCAGGTGGCGCCGACGATGCCGCCGAAGTGGAGCCCGACGATGGCGCCGACGATGTGCAGCACGGCGTCGAACAAGTTGAGGATCAGCGTCAGTTCGGTGCGCTTCAGCAGCAGGAACGACTGGCTGACGCCGTGGATGGCGTAGTTGCGCGCCGCGCCGGCGGCGGCGGCGATCGGAAAGATGACGATGGTCGCGTCGCGGAACGGTAGCGCGATGACGAGTTCGACCAGTTGCCGCGA
Organism: Ancalomicrobiaceae bacterium; assembly: GCA_031291575.1. GTDB lineage: Bacteria > Pseudomonadota > Alphaproteobacteria > Rhizobiales > Ancalomicrobiaceae > CAIYYN01. The sequence goes on along the minus strand of JARLIT010000172.1, from coordinate 6,847 downwards.
GATGGCATAGGCCCCGATGGCGACAGGCATCAGCAGGCCGAGCACCAGCATGCCGTTCATGGCGACCTGCCTGAGCGCCCCGTCCTTGTCGCCGGCCTCCATCTGCTTGACCGCGAGCGGGAAGGCTGCGGCGGTCACCAGCGAGGCGGCCACGGCGGCGATGCGCTGGCCGAGGCCCCAACCGACCGAGAGAAGCCCGAGCGCAACCGCGCCGTCGAGATTGTCGACGACGATACGGACGCCGTTCATCGACACCCAATAGGGCAGGCTGCCGGCGACCAGCGGAGCGCAATAGGCAAAGGCGCTGCGGATGAGCGCACGGTCGGGCATGATAGGACGACCGCTGACGCCGAGCCGGCGCAGCACGATGAGCAGGCCCAGCCCTTGCGCGAAGGCCATGGCGCCGAGAACCGCGCGCGGATCCGGGCCGTATTGATAGAGCGCCCAGAACGACAGGGCCGAGCCGAACAGCGGTCCGGACAATTGCCCGACGGTATAGGTGGCGATCGCATGTTCCGTCCGGCAGATCTCGGAGTAGTGGCCGAGCGCGCTGCGCACCACCAGGAACAGTGCGGTGAGAAAGGCGAGCGACGGCGTGATCGTCACGCTGATGCTGGAGAGGATGATGAAGGCGGCAAGGATCTGCAGCGCTGATCCGGCGGTGACGAAGGCGAGATCCTGCTGGGCGAGGCGGACGCCGATCTTGGCGGCCAGATCGCCGCGGAACCGCAGCATGTAGGAGGACCACCAGCCGAGCACGAAGACGAAGGCCAGTTCCTGCGCTGCGATCAGATAGGTGACGACGCCGTAGGCGACGGTATCCATCTGATGCGTCCACACGACTGCCGCGATGAACTGCAGCAGCGGTCCGAGCAACTGCGCCGGCAGATAAAGAAGCGTGTGGCGAAAGAGCATTCAGAGTGCGCCCCGGCTGGTCCGTCAGGGCGCAGTGTGCGGCAAGACCGTTAAATCTGTCTCTTTGTCCAAACGACCGGCGGCGGAATCCGATGCCGCCGCAGGTGCATCGCCGAGCCCCGGCCGGGCTTCGATGGTGGCGATCAGAATGACGAATTGGGCCAGCATCTGCGTCTTCTCCGACAAGGACGCCGAGCCGGCTGCGACGAAATAGAAGTAGAGGATCTGCCAGAGCGCATAGCGTCCGCCGATCCGCCAGAGATCGGCGGAAAAGGCCGCCAATCCGGCGAACAGAATGAGCGAAATCAGGATGCCGGACTGCACGAAGAAGCCGATGACGAAGCTCTCGATCGCGATGTAGGAGCCTTCGAGCCACATCTGCTCGGTCAGCACCTCCTGGTCCGGTCCGAGCAGGAGGTCGTGCAGGGAGAAGCTGGCGAGGATGCGGAGCATGGCAACGCGCGTGGCGGCGCTGCCGTCATCATTGGTGAAGCGCTCCATCAACCGGTCGAACAGGCCGGACTCGAAGGCTGCGATGAAGCCCGCGATGACAATCGGCAAGGCGACGACGATGGCGGCAGCGATGCGGGCATCGAAGCGCGCGCCGGCGAGCACGCGAGCGAAGCGCCAGGCGAGCGAGGCGAGAATGATGGCGAGCGCCGCGATCAGCGCAGTGCGGCCGCCGAAGGAGACCAGGGCGACGAGCTGCAGGCCGATCATCGGCAGCCTGAGCCAGTTCGGGATGGCTCGGTCGGCGCCAAAGTAGAGGGTGAGGAGATAGAGGCCCGTGAACAGCGCGTTGTCGAGCGGATGCCCGAGCAGCGCCGTCGCCCGCCAATCCCAATCGATCACCTGGCCCCCGATGGCGAACGGTGTGAGCCGCAGCCCGGTCGCCACCTCGCCGATGCCGATCACCGCATTCGCCGTGAGCACGATATGGAGGAGGGTGGTCAGCAGCCTGTGCCGCTTCTCCGACAGGTCGCCGATGAGGGCGAGCATGATGGCCGGCGGCACGAACGTGTCGAGCCGGTTGGTGATCGGCGTCTTCTGGACGAAAACCGTCCAGGTGAATAAGAGCGCGAGAATCGGCACGAAGACGATGAGGCTCGGAAACCGCTCGGCCGATTTCCGCGCGAACTGCATCGGATGCCCCGTGGCGACGAGGTAGACCGCCAAGGCGAGGATGGTCAGATAGGTTGCAGGATGGATTTTGCTAAGCGGGCTGCCGCCGGCCGTATCGTAGGGAATATTGAATTCGCTGAGGAGCATCGACGAGACAAGGAACGGCGTCAGCGCGGCGACGAAGACGAGGACGATCGCCAGAGTGCCCACTCTGCCACCGTCGAGCCGGCTCGGTTCCGCCCGCCTCCAATCCGTCTCCACGGTTGCCCGCACCTTGCATCTCCCGAATTTCCGGCGGCGTCACCGGCCGGCGCCTCGCCTCCCGATAGTTGGAGGCCGACTGGAGCGTGTTCCGCTCAAGTTGATCAGACTTGAGCGACAAGAACACGCTCAAGATCTTGAATCTGCGCATTTTCTTATCGACCGGATTGCTTCAATCCGGTCGGAAAATGCGCTAGGCCACGGCCGGATAGGCGTCGGCCGTGTGCAGAGGCAGCCGGCGCAGCCGCCCGGCGGCATCGATCACCAGGCAGGCATTGGCGATGCCGGCAAAGGAGACCACGTCGTTGCCCACGGCCGGCCCGTCGACGATGACCGTCTTGATGTGGCAATCGACGAAGGGCCGCTCGACGCCGTCCTCCGCCGCTTCTTCCGTTCCATTCCGCTGCGGAAGCACGAAGACCGCGCCATTGCCTTCGCCGGGCAATCCCGTAACGATCAGTTCGACGCCGTCGAAGGCGATGATTGCCGGCACGCCCTCCCGTTCGGCCAGGTGCGTCAGGCGCCGCTCGCTGTCGCTGCCATCCACAAGCAGCACGGCGTGGCCCTCGATCGCGGCGCGGCGGGCGATCATCAGTGCCAGCTCCGTGGTCAGTGCGGTCGGCGCCTCGGCGGTGAGCAACAGTCGGCATTCGGCGCCACCGCCGAGGTCGAGCATCAGGTCATTGACCGTCTGTTCGGGGTCGAGCGGTGCCGCAGCGACCGCGGTCAGATCGAGCGCCGCCACAGGTTGATCGGTTGGTTCGGGCCGATCGGCCGGCAGCCGCGACCCGGCATTGGCCGATGGGCGCAAAGTCTCGGTTGCCGTGGCGATCGGCAATGGCGGCGGAATGATCTCGCTCACAGTCCCGCCTGCGGCCTGCGCCATCTGCTGCCCGTCGACTCGTTCGGCACCCGCGTACGGCGCCTCGATCCGATCCGGCCGGACGATTTCGACCGTCGGAGCGATCTCGTCCGCCTCCTGCGACTTCGGCCCGTCCGAGGCCCCAGCCGTGTCGGCCGGCATCTCGGCCGGCTGCGCCGGCGGTGTGAGCCAGGAGGCGGCCAGACCGGGAGAATCGCTCGAGAGCGTTTCCGGCGCGCCAGGCTCGGCGGCGACATCAGGCTCGGTCGAACCGAGTTCGCCAGGGAAGTCATGGCGACGGCGAGCCTCGATCCAGGCACGACGGCGCCCATCTTCCGGTGATGGTGGTTGCTCCGCGCGCGGTCGCTTCGGTGCCGGTCCGCGCGGTGGCGATTCCGGCGATTCCGGCGGTTGCTGCGGCGATTGAGGCCTTTGGCGGGGTTCCAGGAAGCGCAACCCGGCCCGCCGCTTCGGCCGGTCGAAGGCGACGGCGAAGGCGATGCCGAGGCTGAGCCCGCCACCCATGGCGACGATGAGCGCGGCAAGGACTTTCGGGCTCGACGGCTTCGATGGCATCGACGCCGGCGACAGGATGCGGGCATAGGGGCTGTCGGCGATGTTGCGCTGCACCGATTCCGATGCGCGCAGATACTTCTCGTAGTTGACCCGCGCCGAATCCGCCTCGCGCTCCAGCTCTTTGAGCTTGATCACCACCTCGTTGGTGTCGGTCGTCTTGGTGTCGAGCGCCGCGACGCGTCTCTGTGCTGCATCCTCGTTCGCCTTGGCAACGCGCACCTCGTTGGCAAGCGCTGCGGCAACACGGCCCATTTCGCTGCTGATCTGCTGCTTGACCGCCTGCAACTGCTCCTGCACGTCGAGGTACTCGGGGTGGCGGGCGCCGTATTTCTGCGAGGCGGCGGCCTGACGGCGCGCGAGATCGGAGTATTGCACGCGCAATTGGCGGATGACGGTCGAATTGATCGTGTCGTAGGTGCCGTCGAGTGCGTGGCCGGAAGCGATGATCTCCTTGATCTGGTCGGAGCGCGACTGCGCGTCGGCCGCCTTGGCGCGGGCAGCGACCAGATCACGGTTGGCGTCCTGCAGCTGCTGCTCGTGGTCGAGCGTGCCGCCGACCGAGACGAGCCCGTGCTCGGCCCTGTAGGTCTGGACCTTCTGCTCGGCAGACTGCACCTTGGCCCGCATTTCGGACGAGCGCTGCACCGCCCAGTCGGTCTGTTCACGCACCAAGGCCTCGCCCGAGAGCCGCTGCTCGTCGAGGAAGGCGCGGGCAACCGCGTTGGCGAGGCGTGCCGCCTTGCCGGGGCTCGCGGCGCGCATGTCGATATCGACCACATAGGTCCGGTCGGGTCGCCTGACCGCAATCGACAGGGAGAGCGCATCGATAATCTGATCGATCGGCGCGCTGGTGACCCGGCCGCGATTGATGAGTTTCACCAGCGGATCGAGGAGCCCCGGGGGTTTCTCACGTGGGGCGAATTCGGGGTCGGCTTCAAGCCCTTCGGCCGCGACAACCCGCCGCAGCACCGCATCCGAGGTCATCACCTTGACTTGGCTTTCCACCATCAGCGGATCGGGCGTCTGCGGCAGCATCGGCTGGTCGGATCCGATCGGCACCCGTTCGCGCGGATCCAGCAGGATCGTGACGGTCGACGTATAGGACAGCGGCGCGAACAGGACGTAGAGGAGGGCAAGCGCCAGCGAGATAAGCACCGTCGCCGCGATCAGGGTGATGTGTCGTGCCAGGATCGCCACGAAGCCGCCGAGATCGACGGAGTTGCGCTCGCGCACTCCTGTCTCGGGAGCGGGCCGGCGCCTATCGGTGCTCAGATCTGACATCGACGCGACTCTTGGGTTGATGACACGACAGGTCCGGCAACCACCTGCCAAGTCGGTAACCAGACGATAAACAGTCGTGGTTAATAAAGTATTCGGCCGGTGCCTGGGGGGGCTCCGGCGCTGCCACAAGTCTAGGCAAGGCTCCAATTTAATCGGTGCGAGAAAAGGCGAAGGCGATGGGCGAGAGGATCTTCCGGGCGATCGGTGTGATGAGCGGCACGTCGATGGATGCGATCGACGTGGCGCTCGTCGAGACGGACGGCGAGCGCATCCTGGCGACGCGTCCGGGTCTGGCCGTCGCCTATCCGCCAGCGCTGCGCCGGGATCTTGCCGAACTGGTCGCCGACCGCACCCGCGCGGCGTCCGATCCGGCCGAGGCGCTCGAGGCTGCCGTCACCGATGCCCATGCCGGAGCCGTCGAGGCCTATCTGGCGCGGGAGGGCCTGCGGCCGGCGGACGTCGACCTCGTCGGTCTGCACGGCCAGACCATCTATCACGACGTGGCCATTCGGTTGACGCGGCAATTGGGGCTCGGCGCCGCGGTTGCCCGTCGGCTCGGCATCGATACGGTCTATCGATTTCGTCAGGCGGACGTCGCGGCAGGCGGCGAGGGCGCGCCCTTCGCCCCTCTCTATCACCGGGCGCTGGCCAAGGACCTGCCGAAGCCACTGATGGTGCTGAACCTCGGCGGCGTCGCCAACGTCACCTGGCTCGGGGGAGGCGATGACGGCGCGGTCATCGCATTCGATACCGGCCCGGCGAGTGCGCTGATCGACGATTTTGTCGCCTCGCGCACCGGCCAATCGTTCGATCGGGGCGGCCGGCTGGCAGCCTCCGGCACGGTCGATCGTGCCATGCTCGCGCGTTTCCTTGCCCACGGCTACTTCGCGAAAGTGCCGCCGAAATCGCTCGATCGCAACGAGTTCCATCGGCTGACCCGGGAAATCGAGGCGCTATCCGACGCCGACGGCGCTGCCACACTGATGGCGTTCACCGTCGAAAGCGTGGCGGCTGCGGGCCGGCATGTGCCGGAGCCGCCGAGACGATGGCTGGTGACCGGCGGCGGACGGCACAATGGAGCGATGATGGCAGGCCTGCGTGCTCGCTTGCGTGTCGCCGTCGACCCGGTCGAGGTGGCTGGTTGGGATGGCGATTTTCTCGAGGCGCAATGCTTCGGCTATCTGGCCGTGCGCTCCGTCCTCGGGCTGCCCCTGTCGCTGCCGGGCACCACCGGAGTTCCCCTGCCGCTGACTGGCGGCGAGCTGGCAAGAGCTCGCTGACCGGCGCCACACCGGTCGAGCCTCGCGGTCAGGGCGATGCGCAAGATGGGCCGGCTCAGTTCAGCCAGCCGGTCCAGGTCTCGCCGACCTGTTTGCGCGCCTGCATGTGCCGGCGGGCGTGGTTGATGCTGTCGACCGCCAGAAGCTTGCCCTCGCCGACGTAGGCGACCGAGAAGGAGCCCGAGCCCGGATCACCGTCGATATCGATGGTGTCGTGCCCCTGGCTCAATCCGACGATCTGCAGCTTGGTGTCGTACTGGTCCGACCAGAACCACGGCACCGGGTCGTAGTTGACCTGCTGGCCGAGCATGGCGAGCGAGGCGGCCTTGGACTGCTCGATGGCGTTCTGCACGCTTTCCAGCCGGATTGAGCGGCCGAAACGGTCGGAATGGAAACGGGCGCAATCGCCGGCGGCAAACACGTCGCGGGCGCTGGTCTTGCCCTCGGTGTCGACGATGATGCCGTCGCGCACCTCGATCTCGGCCACTTCGGCGAGCGTCGTCTCCGGAATGGCGCCGATTGAGAGGAGGATGAAGTCGGCCGGCACCCG
>JARLIT010000171.1 GCA_031291575.1 Ancalomicrobiaceae bacterium | reverse complement strand
CCCGATGCCAACTCCAGGGTGGTTGGTTGCCGCAGGTCAACCCACGCCGAAGAGCCCGGCGCATGTTGGCGGCTAGATGCGTCCGATCGTCAGTTCGAATCACAGCGGGGTTCCAAGGATCGGCCGATCCTCGGCATTCATCCGCTTCTCGGCGATGCGATCATTTGGATCGCCGGTCTTCACGCCGTCGCGGCGCTGTTTCACCATTTCATCCTGAAAAACGACGTGCTGAAGACGATGTTGCCGTGATCCCGAGATTTAGTCGCAGGCGCGGCTATATACAATCCTTGATTGTATAGACAAGAGAAGGGGCGTTTGGCGCTGATTGTTGACCGATCGCGTGAGGATCAGCGACACGCACGGCACGTTGCGAGACGACATTGCCTTCGGGGCTGGCGACGGCATTGTCGCTGAACTCGCACACGATTGCCGCGGCGGAGACGTCGAAGCGCTGACCGGGCTCGGCTTGGTGTTCAATGCAGGATTGGCCGTTCAGCATTTCCCAATGCGACGTTCGGTTCTGCCGGGAGCTAGTAAATGGCCCAAGCTCTCTCGGTTTTGATGGTCCGATCAGGCGAGCTGCGGTTCCATCAGCTGGTCGGCCAGCGCCAGCGGCTGATGCCGGACGGAGAACCTGGCGCGAAAGGCGCGGGGCTCTCGCGGGTCAGTCATCGTCGGCCTTGGGGTGGTCGCCGCGGGTCACGCGCTGCAGCGTGCCGGGATCGAACAGCGCCTCGAGCCGCTCGCCATTCGGCCTCACCGCCTTGACCTTGTAGCAGCCGTCGTCGAGGCGGATGCTGACGACCTGCCACTGTTCGCGTTCGAGCACGCGGTGCAATTCCTCGCGCGGCTGCCAGTCGGCAAGCGGCACACGGCAGTGCTGGCTGGCCGCGGCACTGGACGCCGACAAACCCAGCCCGATGATGGCAAGCGCGATGCGCCACATGGGTTGTTCCCCTTCTCCCGCGCCCACTAAGCGCCAACACACTGACGCCAGGCTGACGCCAGTGCAGATTCCACGCGTATCGTTCATGTGATGCGCGCATTACAATGGACTCACATAGATAGGGTCGTTGTCATGCGCATCCTCCTCATCGAAGACGACACGGCGCTCGGCGCCGCGGTGCGCGACCAGATCGTCGCCGACGCGGCCTCGGTCGATTGGGTCAAGACACTCGCCGCCGCCGAAGAGACGCGGCGGGTCGCGGTCTATGAGCTGATCCTGCTCGACCTGATGCTGCCGGACGGCCGCGGCCTGGATTTCCTGCGCGCGCTCAGACGATCGGGCGACGTCACGCCGGTCGTCATCCTGACCGCGCGCGACCAGATCTCCGACCGTATCGCCGGGCTGAATGCCGGTGCCGACGACTATCTGGTCAAGCCGTTCGATCTCTCCGAACTCTCGGCGCGCATCCGCGCCGTCGGCCGGCGCTATAGCGGCAATCCCAACCCGCTCGTCAGCCTCGGCGACATCGACATCGATCTGGCCGCCCGCTCGGTGCATCGCGCCGGCAAGCGCGTGGCGCTGACCGCGCGCGAATGGGCGCTGTTCGAGGCGCTGGTGCAGCGGCCGAACATGCTGCTGTCCAAGGCGCAGCTGGAAGAGCGGCTGTACGCCTTTGGTACCGAAGTGGAGAGCAATGCCATTGAGGTCTATGTGGCGCGATTGCGCAAGAAGCTCGGTGCCGGCTTGATCGAGACGGTGCGCGGCATGGGCTATCGCCTCGGCACGTCGGATCCAGCTGCATGACACGACGCGCCAGCCTCAACCGCCGGCTGACGCTCGGCCTTGCTGCCAGCATCGGCGCCGCCTGGCTCGCCGCCTCGCTGGTGGCAGGGCTGGTCTTGAGCCGCGAGATCGACGAGGTGTTCGACGGCGTGTTGCGCGAGGTGGCCGAGCGCGTGCTGCCGCTCGCCTACGCCGAACTCGTCGCCCGCGACGACGATCAGACAGTGCAGAACGTCGTGCCCCTGTCCGCCCATGGCGACAACGTCAGCTATGTGGTGCGCGACGCCAGCGGCAAGGTGCTGTTGCAGTCGAGCGATGCCGGCCGGCGCCGCATCCCGCTCGACCTGACGCCGGGCTATCACTCCACCGAGCGGCTGCGCACCTACACGGAAGTCGCCGTGCGCGGCACCATCGTCGTCACCACCGCCGAGGATCTCGACCATCGCCGCGCCGCTACCTTCAAGGCGATCGCCGCGCTGATGTGGCCACTTATCGCGCTGATCCCGTTGGCGGTCGCCGGGGTCTGGCTGACGCTGAAATTGACCCTGGCGCCGCTCAACGCCTTCCGCCGGGCGATCGAAGCGCGCGGCGAGGGCCATCTCGTGCCCATCGCGGTCCGGAACCTGCCGGCGGAAATGTTGCCCGTCGCCGCCTCGGTCAATGGGCTGATCGCCCGGTTGAGGGCGGCCATCGCGGCGGAACGGGAGTTCACCGCCAACAGTGCGCACGAATTGCGCACGCCGATCGCCGCGGCACTTGCCCATACCCAGCGGCTGATCGCCGAACTGGACCAGGATCCGCGCCGCGAACGGGCGCGCACCGTCGAGACGGCGCTGCGCCGGTTGGCACGGCTCGCCGAGAAGCTGCTCGATCTGGCCAAGGCCGAAGGCGCCGCGCTCTATGCCGACGTGCCTTCGCCGCTCGGGCCAGTCCTGGCTCTCGTCGTCGACGACCTCGACCGCCAGCATGACTGCGGCGACCGGCTGGCTGTTGCCGTCACGCCTGACGACGGGCCGGTGTCGCGGCTCGATCCGGACGCCTTCGCCATCCTGGCGCGCAACCTGATCGAGAATGCCCTGCGCCACGGCGATCCGGAGGAGCCGATCACCATCCGGCTCGACGACCGCGGCTTCGAAGTCGCCAACGCCGGCCCTGTGCTTGCGCCCGAGGATGTAGCCCGGCTGACGCGGCCGTTCGAGCGCGCCGCAACGTCGGCCGAGGGCTCCGGGCTGGGGCTCGCCATCGTCGCGGCGATCTGCCGGGGCGCGCATCTGGAGCTGACGCTCGCTTCGCCGCGGCCCGGCCACGCCGACGGGTTTCAGGCAACCGTTAACTGGACGGGCGGAATTGCGGCGGGCGCCGCCAAGCTGCCCGAAGCCTGACGCCCGGCTGAACAGGTTTTTCCCAGGCTGTCAGGCTCGCTTCAGGCGCAAGCACCACTTTGGCTCCAATCGCAACGACTGGAGCACTGCTTTCATGAAAGCCTCCCTCACCCTGTTGACCGCCGCCGCCATGCTCTCGGTCCCCGGCGCCGCCATCGCCAAACCTGTGACGATCACCGCCAAACTCGCCGACTACGGCGGCTATCCCGCCTATATTGCCGTCTACGTGGTCGACAAGGCCGGTGCCTATCAGAAGACCCTGTGGGTCGCTGGGTCGAAGGCGCGCTACTACCGCCACCTCTCCGCCTGGGAGCGCGCAGCCGGCCGCTCGGCCCGGCTCGACGGCATCACCGGCGCCAGCATCGGCTCGGGACGCTCGCTCACCGTCCATGCCGAACTGGCCGACACGATGATCGATGCCGGCTATCGCATCCAGGTCGACACCGCCTACGAGGAAGGCACCGAACGGCCGGCCGAAGTCGCGTTTCCGCTGGAGGCCGCCCGCGCCGGCAAGCCGGTCGCCGGCCGCGGCACCGTCCAAAGCTTCACCGTTTCGTTCTGACCCTGGGGGCTGAGATGCATCGGTTGCATTCGTTCGTCGGGTTGGTCCTGGCGCTGGTTCTCGCGGTGACCGCGATCACGGGCACGTTTCTCGCCATCGACAATGGCATCAAGGCTGTCCAGACGCCGGCGATCAGCCGTGGCGTTAGCGTTGCCGCGCTGGCCAACGCTGTCGCCGCGCAGCATCCGGGCGTGACCGATATCCGCCGCCATCCCGATGGCACGGTGACCGCCGCCTTCACCGATGCCACTGCGTCCGGCGTCGAACGCATCGACCCGGTGACCGGCGCCGATCTCGGCCCTTACGCCCTCTCGCCAACGACCCGTTTCATCGTGCAATTGCATCGCTCGCTGTTTCTCGGCGACAGCGGCCGCATCGTCACGGCCATCGGCTCGCTCGGATTGCTTGGCCTCAGTCTGACCGGCCTCAGCCTGCTCGCCCGCCGCGCCGGCGGTTGGCGGCGGATGTTTGCCCCGGTCAAAGGCAGTTCAGCGACGGTGCTGCACGGCACGCTCGGCCAATTGGCAATCGTCGGGCTGATCCTGTCGTCGCTGACCGGCCTTTGGATGTCGGCCGAAAAGTTCGGATTGCTGCCCGAGCCGCCGCAGGCCGAGCAGGTGGTGGCAACCGGCCAGGGACCGCGGCTGCCGGTCGGCACGCTCGAAGCCCTGAAGACGATCGACGTCGCTGACCTGACCAGGCTGACGTTCCCTGCCCCCGACGAACCGACTGATGTCTACGCCGTGCAAACGACCGCCGGCGATGCGTCCATCGATCCGACGACGGGTGAGACACTGCAGTTCACGCCGCGGACCATCATCGAACGGCTGAATGCCGTCATCACCAGCCTCCACACAGGGCGGGGCATGGCAATGTTCGGCATCCTCCTCGGGCTCGCCGGCGCCACCGTGCCGATATTCGCCGGCAGCGGCATCGTCATCTGGGCGCGGCGGCGCTCGTTCAAACCGCGGATTGCCGGCAATGTCGCGGCCAAGGTCGCCGACGTCGTCATCCTCGTCGGCAGCGAGGGGCGGACGACGTGGGGCTTTGCTGCGACGCTGCATCGCGCGCTCAGCGTCGATGGCGTCAAGGTGCATGTGGCCGAAATGAACGAGATTTCGGCCGACCACATGCCCGCCGGTCTGCTGCTGATCTTGACCTCGACGGCCGGCGACGGCGCCGCACCGGCTTCGGCGTCCAGCTTCCTGCAACGGCTGGCGGACCTGCCCGGCCAGGTGCCGGTTGCGGTGCTCGGGTTCGGCGACAAGACGTTCGGCCAATTCTGCGGCTTTGCGGAAACGGTGTCGGCCGAGCTCGATCGTCGCGGCTGGCCGACCGTGCTGCCGCTCGGCACCATCGATCGCCAGTCGACGCAGGCCTTTGCCCAGTGGGGTCGCGACCTCGGAGCGCGTCTGGGCGTCGATCTGCAGCTCGACCACGTCGTCGAGCCGCCGCCGACGCAGGACCTCGAACTGATCAGCCGCGAAGACTACGGACAGGCACTCGGCATGCCGATCGCGGTCCTGCGGTTTCGGGCGCCGCGCGGGCGCTTCGGCCGGCAGGCGATGCCCCGCTTCGCCGCCGGCGATCTCCTGGGCGTCGTGGTACCGGGCTCGACCACGCCGCGGTTCTATTCGCTGGCGTCGAGTTCTGGCGACGGCTTCATCGAGATCTGCGTGCGTCTGCGCGAGGGCGGGCTCTGTTCGAGCCATCTGCACAGCCTCGCGATCGGCGACCGTATCGCCGGATTCGTCCGCGAGAACCCGCGATTCCGCCCGGCCGAGGGCGATGCGCCGGTCATCCTCATCGGCGCCGGTGCCGGCATCGGACCGCTCGCGGGTTTCGTGCGCGCCAACACGCCGGGCCGGCCGCTGCATCTTTATTGGGGCGGCCGGCGGCCGGATGCCGACTTCCTCTACAAGGACGAACTCGCCGAGCACCTGGCTGAGCGACGGCTGACCGCGCTCAGGGCCGCCTTCTCGCGGCTGCCGCGCGGCGCAGCCTATGTGCAGGACCACGTGGCTGCCGACGCCGACCTCCTCCGCCACCTGATCCGCCAGGGCGGGCAGATCGTCGTCTGCGGCGGCCGCGATATGGCCGAAGCGGTGGCCCAGACGCTCGAACGCGTGCTGCATCCGCTCGGACTCGACATGGCAACGATGAAATCGACGGGGCGATATGTCGAAGATGTTTACTGACCGACCGGCGGAACGCTCCGCCTGGGCACCTCCGCTCGCCCGTCTGGCGCTCAACGGCCCAACCATGGGCTCGCGCTGGACGGCAATCGTCCATGCCGGCGCGGGACGACCGACCATCGAGCTGCAGGCCACACTCCAGGGGGCCGTCGATCTGGTCGATGCGCAGATGTCGACCTGGCGACCGGGGTCCGACCTCAACCGCATCAATGCCGCGCCGGTCGGGCGCTGGGTGGACGTGCCGCCCGAACTGATCGAGGTGCTGGCGGCCGGCATCGCCGTCAGCCGGGCATCCGGCGGCGCCTTCGACATCGGCGTCGGCGATCTCGTTGCCGCATGGGGGTTTGGAGCGCAGGCGGCACGAACCGGGCCTGTCCCGGCTCAGGCCGCAAGCTGTTGCGACTTGGGAGCGGCGCCACAATCCCTGGAGATCGACACGGTCAATCGGCGAGTCCGCAAGCATGTGCCGCTCGTCCTCGACCTCAGCGGCATCGCCAAGGGCTATGGCGTCGACCGGCTGGTAGAGACCGCCCGTGGTTTCGGCATCGCCTCCGGCCTCTTCGGCATCGACGGCGAAATCCGTGCCCTCGGAGCAAAGCCCGACGGCTCTGCCTGGGCCATCGCGCTCGAAGCGCCGGACCGGACGAGCCGCGGTACCGCCGGCGTCATCGAACTCGTCGATGCGGCGATTGCCACCTCCGGCACCTACCGGCAGTACCGCGACGTCGGCGGCCGGTGCGTCAGCCACACGATCGACCCGCGCACCCGTGCCCCGATCGCCAACGACCTCGCGTCGGTCAGTGTCATCGCCGAGACGGCGATGCTGGCGGACGCCTGGGCGACGGCCCTGCTCGTCCTCGGGCCGGAGGCGGGGAGCGCGCTCGCCAAGCGGCTGAACCTGTCGGTCGTCATGCTCCGGGGAGACGGTGAGCAGATCGAGCGCTTCGCGTCATGGGGAGCCCAACACTTGAGGGGTCGTTCGCGTGACAGTCACCTCATGTGAGCCAGGATTTTCAACTTGGTAGGCTGTTGAAAAGAGCTTCCAAAGGATCCGGATGTCACCCTCGGCGATCTCGATGTCAATCGGCGCACAATACTTGGGGTCTGACGCTCATTCGATGATGCTGCGCCGTTTCACGCCGCGCCGATCAATCTGGCTTCGAGCAAGTCCATCTTGGCGCGGCCGTACATCTGCCGCTTGACGACCTTGAGCTTGTTGACCTGTGCCTCGGTCTGGCCATTCGACCAGGGTTCCTTGATGGCGGCACCCACCGCGTCCTGATCGCTGGCAATTCCCTTTGCAAACGACGCAAGCAGGCTCTCGCTCGCTGCCTCGATCCAGGGACCGAGATCGGCAACGGCCTTGGTCCGGATCACGGCGTGGAAACGGTCGATGAGGTTGCGAGCGGCGTTGAGCGCCGGCACCTTGGTCTTGATGGCGGTTATGGTGACGGTGTCGGCCTTGCTCAGATGATCGCGGCCGATCGTCATCATCCGCGCAATGGTGCGGGCGGACGGCACTTTTTGAAGCTGTTGGTCGGTGACCTTTTCGGCTCGTCGCCGCCGCGTCGCCCACTCCGTCGCCACGCGCAGCGAACCGCGAAAGCCTCGCGCCTTCAGACGGCGCCACAGTTCCGTGCCGTTGCGGCAACCGCCAGCCCACTCGGCTTCAAGATCAGGAAGATAGGAATCCAACGTGCTTTCCCTGGTGCGGAATACGTCCGTCCGCAGGCCCCGGACAACCTTGCGAACCAAACCGCGGCTGTGGCCGAGGCGACGGGCGATTTCCTTGATCGGAACGCGGTCCCTGTGGAGAGCGAGAATGGCGGCATTGTTGTCTTCACGCCGCAAAAAGCCTTGGTATTGAAGGCGCTCGGCGGCAGTCAACAGCTTGGGATTGAGGATGGCGGCGCCGATCGCGGCGTGGATATCGCGCATCGACTTGCGCACTGCATCGAGGAAGCACGAGCTGGCGTTTTCCACCAGATGCCAGCGGTCGGCAACCTGGACGGCACCCGGCAACGCCTTGGTGCCAGCCTCGCCATAACCGCCGCCGCGGTCGCGCGACAGCACCTTGATGGTCTGATGGTCGGCCAGAAAGGACGCGACCGTTGCCGCCTCGCGGTCGGGCAGCAACTTGACGATCCGGCGACGCTCAAGATCGCATACGATGATGAACGTTGGTTACCCGCCTGTGTACCAGACGTGTGTACCAGTTCAAAGCTCGATACCGCTTAGATATCAATATGTCCTTGGTAGGGCGGACATATTTGGGTTAGTGGTGCCCAGGAAAGGACTCGAACCTTCACGCCCTCTCGAGCGCCAGCACCTGAAGCTGGT
>JARLIT010000170.1 GCA_031291575.1 Ancalomicrobiaceae bacterium | reverse complement strand
GGATCGAGAAGCCGTTCGACGACCGGGATCTGCCCCATCAGGAGGCCGAGCGGCACGCCGAGCGCAATGGCCGCGCCGAAGGCGATGCCGGAACGCTGCAGGCTGATGGCGATGTCGGCGAGCAGGGTGCCGCTGGTGAGGCCCTTCCAGCCGGCCACGGCAATCATGTCGAGCGACGGCAGCACCGAGGTATTGACCCAACCGAGCGAAGTCGCCAGTTGCCAGACGACGACGAAGCCGACGATCACGGCATAGCGGGCACAGAACCGGCCGATCGCCGGGGCTTTCTTTCGGGCTGCCTGGATGGTCATGCCCGCGGCGTCTGCCATTACGGCCAAAGCCATCGTTTTCGGTGCGTCCTGGACCGACATGGGCTCACCTTTCCCTCCGGCCAGGCATGGTGTGGCCCGGCAAATGGTGAGCCAAGGTAGAACGAACAAACTCCATAAACAAAGTAGAATGTACGAAGTTTGCCGTATGATCGGAAAACGGATTTCCCTCGGATAGCGTGACAGCGGAACGCGCGGCCTATCCGGTTCGGTTCCGGCCTATCCGACTCTCGTCGCTTCCGCCTTCGTCATCCTGGTCTTGGGGTGGCTGATGGAACTGGTCGGCGCTAGTCCGCGCCGGCGGGCCTGTCGAATTGAGCCAGGCCGACGACGGGCGGAGCCGCCAAACGGTCGCCGGCACTACGCCTCTTGCGGAAATGTCGTGAGCCAATGTCGGGCAATCTCGGCGCGCGGCGCGATCCAGGCGCAGCCCGAGCCGGTGATGTGGCTGACGATGCGTTGCAAGGCGCCCATCCGTCCGGGTCGGCCGATCATCCTGAGGTGCAGGCCGATCGACAGCATCTTCGGCGCACGCTCGCCCTCGCGCGCCAGCCAATCGAAGGCGTCGATGACATAGTCGGCGAAATCGGCGCCCCGGAAGCGCTGCGTATGCTGGAAGTGCATGTCGTTGGTATCGAAGGCATAGGGCAAGACGAGATGGCGTTTGCCGCCGGCCGAGACGAAGTACGGCAGGTCATCGCCATAGGCGTCGCTGTCGTAGAGAAAGCCGCCCTCTTCGATGAGCAGTCGGCGCGTGTTGGGCGAGGTGGCCGAGCGCGTGTGCCAGCCAACCGGGCGAATGCCGGTAGCGGCGGTGATCGCGGCGACCGTGCGGGCGATGGCATCGCGTTCGATCGCCTCATCCATGCCGGCATGGCTTTGCCAGCGCCAGCCGTGGGCCGCTACCTCGTGACCGCGGGCGATGGCGTCGCGCGCCAGATCCGGCGAGCGGGCGACGGCCAGCCCGCAGGCGCTGACCGTTGCGTGGATGCCGTAGTCGCCGAGCAATGGCATGATGCGCCACCAGGCGGCGCGCGTACCGTAGTCGAAATGGCTTTCGATGCAGGGATCGGGGCCGGCCAGTTGGTGCTCGACCTCGTAGATCGCTTCGTTGTGGCTGTCGCCCTCCAGAATTGAGAACTCGGCGCCTTCCTCGAAATTGACGACGAACGATACGGCGACCCGGGCTCCCGCGGGCCAGCGCGGATCGGGCGGATTGCCGGCATAGCCCTTCAGGTCGCGCCGCATCGGCGCGGGGACAAGCGTGGCGGCGGTGGGTGTCGGGCTCATTCGCCAGTCCCCGCCATGCGATGCAGGCCGACAACCCGGTCGCTGACAAACAGCAGGAGGATGGTCGCCAGGAGGATCAGCGTCGACAGCGCGGCGATGGTTGGGTCAGGAGCTTCATCGATATATTGCAGCATTTTGATCGGCAGCGTCTTGGTGCGGGCATCGGTCAGGAAGATCGATACGGGGTAATTGTCGAAGGAGGCGAGAAAGCTGAACAGCGCGGCGGTCAGGTAGGACGGCGCCAGCGCCGGCACCATGACTTTGAGGATCGCCTGGTGCCAGGAACAGCCGAGCGTCCGCGCCGCCTCGATCAGCGTGAAATCGAAGCGGGCGAGCCCGGCGATCATTGTCCGTGCCACGTAGGGCAGGGTGATGATGAGGTGGGCGAGGAGCAGCGAGGTCGTTGTCGCCGTCAGGCCGAGCGCGCGGAAATAGTTGAGGAGCGCGATGCCGAGGACGAGGCCCGGCAGCATCAAGGGCGCGACGAGCGCCGTCGAAATCGCCTCGGCGCCGGGCATGCGGCCTTGTGCGATGGCGATGGCCGCGACCGTTCCCAGGATCAGCGACACCACGGTCGCCACGCAGGCGATCATGAGCGACAGGCCGAGCGCCGGCCAGAAGCCATCGAGACTGCCGATGCGGCCGTACCACCTAAGCGAAGCCCCGGTGATCGGCAGATCGAACACCGGCGTCGGCGAAAAGCTCGCCGCTGCAATCACTGCCAGCGGCAGCAACAGGAAGGCGGCGGCGAGGATCGCGGCCGTCCAGGCGATGGCGATGGCAAAACGTGCGCTCATGATCTGCCCCGGACGGGTCGGCCGAAGCGGGCCGACAAGGTCACCACGACGACGGCGATGAGGAGCAGGACGACGCCCGCTGCCGCGCCGAATTCCGGTTGCTGGGCCAGTAGATAGGCCTTGGCGATGAGGGTGGTGAGGGTCTGGTAGCGCTCCCCGATCAAGAGCGTCGGCACCACGTAGGCCGAGACCGACAGCGAGAACACCAGTGCCACGCCGGCGATGACGCCCGGCAGCGTCAGCGGCACGACGACCCGCAGGAATGCCTCGACGGGGGAAGCTCCGAGCGTTGCCGCCGCTTCGACCAGCCGTCTGTCGAATTGCGCAACCACCGTGTAGATCGGCAGGATCATGTACGGCAGGAAGATATTGACGGAACCGGCGATCAGCGCCGTTTCGGTGAAGATCAGCCGGACGGGCGCCTGCGTCAGACCGAGCGCCATCATCGCCAAGTTCACCAACCCGTCGCTGCGCAACAGGATCGTCCAGGCGAAGGCCTTGACGATGACGCTGGCGGCGAGCGGCAGGAATAGCGATGCCAACAGGAGGCTGCGCAAGGCGCCGCGCGCCCGGCCGATGGCGAAGGCCGCCGGATAGCCGACGATGAGCGCGATTGTCGTCGTCTCCAGCGCCAGCTTTACCGAGTTCCAGATAACGCCGAGATAGGTCGCCGAGCCGAGGAGCCGGCCGTAGTGGTCGAGCGTCGGCCCGTCCGGGCCGCGCATGCTGGCCGCGAACAGGACCGCCAAAGGCGCAACGAACAGCGCCATCAGCACGACCAGTGCCGGCAGGGCAAAGCCGACGGCTGCCAGTCGCTCGCGGCCTAGCTTGGGCACGCGTCTCGGAGCGGCGGTTGGTGTCGTCACGGGCGCGCCTCCGGAGCGGGGAAGGCGAAGGTCTCGGTAACAGGCCAGGACAGTCGGATCGGGGCGCCGGTCGACAAGTCGGCCGCCTGATCGCCTGACAGGGAGGCCAGCAGCGACTGACCGCTCGCCGCCTCGACGTCGACGAGGCAGCGCGATCCCTGATAGACGATGGTGCGGATCGTACCCGTCGCCGTGTTGCCGCCGCCGTCGCTGCCGACGCGCAGGTATTCGGGGCGGGTCGCGACGATCGCCCGATCGCCCGGGGCGAGCGTGCCTGCCGCTTCGAAGCGCCCAACTGGCGTCTCGACCTGGATCCGGCCGTTGTCGCTGGCTGCAACGGTGCCGGCGATGCGGCTCGACAATCCGACGAACTGCAGCGTGAACAGGCTGGCCGGCCGCGTATAGATCTCGCGTGGCCGGGCGCATTGTTCGATGCGACCATGGTTCATCACCGCAATCCGGTCGGACATTGTCAGCGCCTCGTCCTGATCGTGCGTGACGAAAATCGCGGTTGCGCCGATCTCCCGCAGGATGCGCCGCAATTCGATCTGCATTTCCTCGCGCAGATTGCGGTCGAGCGCCGACAAGGCCTCGTCGAACAGCAGAACATCGGGTTCGACGGCAAGCGCGCGGGCCAGGGCGATCCGCTGCTGCTGGCCGCCCGACAGCGCGGCGATCGGCCGCTCGGCCAGATGCTCGAGATGCACGAGTTGCAGCGCCCGGTGCACAGCCGCCGCGACCTCGGACTTGGGCCGGCGCCGGACGTTCAATCCGAAGGCGACGTTGCCGGCGACGGTCAGATGCGGGAACAGCGCGTAGGATTGGAACACCACCCCGACGTTGCGCCGGTGCGGCGGGACCTTGGTGAGGTCCCGCCCGGCGATGGTGATGTGTCCGTTGTCCGGCAGGGTGAGGCCGGCGACAAGACGCAAGAGAGTCGTCTTGCCGCAGCCGGATGGTCCCAGCAGCGTCACCAGTTCGCCGCGGGCGATGGCGAGATCAACCCGGTCGAGGACGGTCAATGCCGCGAACCGCTTGGTGATTCCGCTCACGACGAGGTGGGCGGCGGTGCCGTCGATCATATCATTTCCTTGTTCCAGCGATCGACCCAGCCCGGCCGCTCCTTGGCGAAGAAGGCCCAATCCGGCGCGAACAACGACGAACTCCCCGGGAAACCGGCCGGTGCCGGAGTGGCCGGGTTGGTCGGCGCCACGAAGGCCTTGGTGGCGAGAATGCTCTGAGCCTCGGGCGACAGGAACATGTCGATGACGGCATCGGCAAGATCGCCGTTCGGTCCGCCGGTGACTTTCGCCAACCCGGACGGCATGGCGAAGCCGCCATCGGCCGGCACCGCCAGATCCACCGGCGAGCCATCAGCCTTGCGGATCAGCGTATAGGCCGAGAACTGCCCACCGATCATCCAGGCCTCTCCCTGCTCCAAAAGGTTGATGGCTTGCGGCGCATTGGTATAGACGTTGAGGAGGTTGTCTTTGAGGCTCTTCAGCTTCTTGAACGCCGCGTCGATCTCGTATTGCGCTTCCTTGTACGGCTTGCCCGTTTCCAGGTGCGCGGCGGCGAGCAGCGTCCAGAAGCCTTCGGTATTGGACAGCGACGGAACGATGATCTTCTGAGCGTATTTCGGCTCCCACAGCTCAGCCCAACTGGCCGGCGCCGTGCCGAGGCGCTTGGTCGAATAGGCGATGCCGGCCCAGGGCTTCTGGTAGTTGGCCCACAGTCCGTTGCGATGCACCGCGCCATCGACCAGCTTGTCGAGGTTCGTGACCGACGCTGCCTTCAGCGCGGTGATCAGCCCCTGGTCGGCGGCGACCAGCATCACCGGATCGTCCATGACGACGACGCTCATTTTCGGCTGAGCCTTGTCGGCCTGCATCTTCTGCAGGTTGGTCAGCGAGTTGGTGCCTTCGTAGAGGATCTTGATGCCGAGCTTCTTCTCGATCACCGGGAACAGGTCGGCATTGAAATACTTCGCCGCACCGGCCGGTCCGCCGATGACGATTTCCTTCGTCTCGGCTCGGACGATGGATGGCATCGCCAGGCCGCCGGCGACGGCTCCGAGGCCAAACTTCAGGGCGGTCCGACGGCTTACACGAAAATCTCTGGCCATGTATCTCTCCGCTATCTCGCGACTGTTCCCGGCCGGCTTGAGGATTCGCGCAGCGCGGCGGGCTCCGCAAAACTCCTGAAGCAAGGTCTGCGCCAAATGTGCACATTTTGAAAAGCGGCTGATTTGGAATATCTTATCGGGAATGCCAAAACGGCGATGGATCGGCGACCATAAAGTGTGCACATTTTTTGATGCATAATGTGCACATTATCTAAGCGAAAGAGCAGGCGGATTGTGAGTGACGTGAAGCGGCGGCAGGCCAAGGCCGATCCGGAGATGGATGAGGCGATCTATCAGGCGATCACGCAAGCGATCCTTGAGGGACGGCTGACGGCGGGGACCAAGCTGGCCGAGCATCGGCTGGCGGAAGCCTTCGGCGTATCACGCGAGCGCATCCGCAAGGTCCTGCACCGGCTCGGCGCGGAGCGGCGGATCGAGATCGTGCCCAACCGCGGTGCCCGCGTGCCGCAACCCTCGCTCAACGAAATCAGGGCCGTCTATGAGGCGCATCGTGTGCTCGAGGCCGGAGTCCTGGTGCAACTCGTCCGCATCCTCGATGCAGCGATTCTGGCCCGGCTCGATGCGCATCTGGCAGAGGAGCGGGCGGCGGCCGAGCGCGGGGATCGGGCGGCATCGGTCCGGTTGTCAGGCGCGTTCCACATCCATCTGGTCGATGCGCTCGGCAATTCGGAACTGTCGCATTTTCTGCGCGACCTGTTGAGCCGATCCTCGGTGATGGTTTCGGTCTACGAACCAGCGAGCCAGTCGATTTGCGCGGTCGACGAACACGAGGCGATCGTCGAGGCGCTACGCGCCCGCGATCTCGCCGCCGCGATCGATCTGTCGCGGCATCATTTCCTGCATGTGGAGCGGCGGCTGCGCGTCGAATGCGCCCCGAAGGCCGCGCAGGAATTTGCCGATGTCTTCGCTTTGCCTGTCCGACAGCCGTAGGTTGCTTGGCCGGCTGGTGCTTTAGCCTGGCCCGGTATTGCGGCGGGAGCCGACGGGAACGACCTTGGAGACGGCGCGCCGGTAGTCGGCATCGGCCGCCTCGATCGAGCGGCCGTTGATCAGGTGGGACATGACGGCGACCGCCACCGCGCGCGAGCGGCTGTTGAACTCGGCTGCACCGCCGTCGAGAACCGGCATCTCGTCAAGGCCAAGCTTGACGTAAAGTTGTTGCAGACG
>JARLIT010000169.1 GCA_031291575.1 Ancalomicrobiaceae bacterium | reverse complement strand
CGACGGCGTCGGCGCCGATCTGGGCGAGCGCTGGAATGCGATTGTGGCGGCCTCGGTGGCGCTGACGCGCACGCCGGTCGCCTTCGGCGCGGCAGACATCGACGCCCTGCGTTCGGCCGGCCTGACCGACGCAGACATCGCGGACGTCATCCATGCCGCCGCCTTCTTCAACTGGGCCAACCGGCTGATGTTGTCGCTGGGCGAACCGGAGCCGCCGGCCAACGACTGACGAAAAGTCTCCGACGCCGTGTTCAGCCCCCGAATACCAGTTCCGGAGCAATCGGGGGCGGCCGATGTCGCTGCAGATGCCCCGCAGGAGCCCACGCTACGCGGTGAAGCCGGTCGGCTGCAGCGTCGCACGGCGCCGGCGTGCCGCGCTTCACCTTTCGCCCCCAAGACGTGCCGGAGCCGTCCTCCCCCGCCGATCCCTCTCCCCTCGCCGTCCCCTCCGACCGTCGCACGTACCGCCAGCGCCCTCATGGTCGCCTTTCACATGGCAGGGGCGCTCGAATAGTTGCTCGAGAACGACCGGGATATGCTATCGGGCGGATCCGACCCTATCGCGACAGGCCTATTTCCAGCAAAGTCAGATGCCGGATCCGTCGAAGCCCCTCATTTCCGTCGGTACCGCAGCATTCCGGCGCGCCTGTCTGGCTCTGTTCTCGGGCGGCTTCGCCACATTCGCGGCGATGTATTGCGTCCAGCCGCTGTTGCCGGTGTTCACGCGCGAGTTCGGACTCAATCCGGCCGCGAGCAGCATATCGCTGTCGGTGAGTACCGGTGTGTTGGCGGTCGCCATGCTCGGGTCGAGCTTCGTTAGCGATCTCATCGGCAGCAAGGCAACCATGGTCGGGGCGCTGATCCTGTCCAGCCTCTTCACTGTGGCGCTGTCGGTCACCTCCGACTGGAACCAGATCCTGGTGTTAAGGGGACTTGCCGGGCTGGCGCTCAGCGGCTTTCCGGCGATCTCCATCGCCTATCTCGCGGACGAGATGGACCGAACCGCGCTCGGCATCGCCGTCGGCCTGACAATTGCCGGCAATTCGATCGGCGGCATGAGCGGGCGGCTGATCGTCTCGGTCGTGGCTGATTACGCGTCCTGGAGGATGGCCCTGGCTGTGCTCGGCGGGCTCTGCCTGCTCTGCAGCCTCATCCTGTGGGCCGGGCTGCCGGCATCGCGCAAAACGGTGGCAACCGACCTGTCCGCCGGGGGCTTAGCCGCGTCCTTCGTCCGTCATTTGCGCGACCCCGGCCTGCTCATGCTGTTCGCGGTCGCTTTCTGCCTGATGGGTGGTTTCGTAACGCTCTACAATTACGTCGGCTTTCGTCTGCTGCAGCCACCATTCAGCCTCAGCCAGACCCTCGTCGGCTTCGTCTTCCTGCTCTATGCCGCCGGCACCGCCAGCTCCTCGATCGCCGGATGGGTGGCGAACCGCACCGGCCGCCGCACCGCATTGCTGCTGACCATCTCTCTGATGCTGTTCGGCGTGGCGCTGACAATACCAGACAGCCTTTGGCTGATCGTCGTCGGCATCGGCCTGTTCACCGTCGGGTTCTTCGCCGCACATGCCGTGGCGAGCAGCTGGGTCGGCCTCAGAGCGGACGGGGCCAAGGCGCAGGCCTCCTCGCTGTACATGCTTACCTACTACATGGGCTCAAGCATCGCCGGCAGCCTCGGCGGCGTGTTCTGGTCGCATGCAGGCTGGCCCGGAGTCGCTGGGCTGATCGGCTGCCTCGGCCTCATCGCCCTGGCGCTCTCGATCGCGCTGTCACGGACCCCACCGCCGGCCTGGCTCCAAACGTGACCGGCCCGATGAGGGGCGCCGTTCGCGTTAAAGCTGAAGCGGCGCAAGTCACGGCACGAGCACTGCGGCTCCATCGAACCGGCCGGCCCGCAAGTCTTCCAGCGCCTGATTGGCTTGCTGGAGCGGGTAGACCGTCGTCTTGACGACAATGCCGATTCTCGGGACGAGCCCGAGGAATTCGATCCCGTCCTGCCGGGTGAGGTTGGCGACGGAGAGCAGTTGCCGCTCTTCCCACAGAATTCGGTAGGGAAAACTGGGGATGTCGCTCATATGGATCCCGGCGCAAACCACGCGCCCACCCTTGCGGACCGCTTTGAGCGCCTGAGGAACGAGTTCACCTGGGGTCGCGTAGATGATCGCCGCATCGAGCGGCTCCGGGGGCATTTCATCAGAGCCGCCCGCCCAGGCGGCTCCCAGGGTTCGGGCGAACATCTGCGTGCCGGTATCCCCCGGCCGCGTGAAAGCGAAGACCTCCCTGCCCTGCCATTTGGCGACCTGGGCAACGATGTGGCCGGCGGCGCCGAAACCGTAAAGTCCCAGCCGCTTGCCATCACCGGCGATCTTTAGGGAACGCCAGCCGATCAATCCCGCGCAGAGCAGTGGCGCCAGCGATACGTCGCTGCCCGTCTCGCCGAGCGGAAACGTGAAGCGCGCGTCGGCAATGACGGCGGTGGCAAAGCCACCGTCTCGCGTGTAGCCGGTGAACAGCGGTGCGTCGCAGAGGTTTTCCCGCTGCGCCTCGCAATGGGGGCAGACACCGCAGGTATGGCCGAGCCAGGGAATTCCGACCCGCTCGCCGATCGCCAGCCCGACAACACCGTCTCCGATCGCATTGATGCGGCCAACGATTTCGTGGCCGGGGATGACCGGAGACTTCGGATCTGGCAACTCGCCGTCCAGAACATGCAGGTCGGTGCGACAGACCCCGCAGGCGAGGACTTTGACCCGCACTTCGCCGACGCCGGGCTGGCGGTCGGGCAACTCCGTCCATTCGAGCGGCGTCCCCGGCCTGTTGAGCACCATTGCCTTCATGCTCTCGTCCTCGCTTCGGCTGGCCCTACGACCGAGGGCACTGGAGGAATGCCTTTCATCTGGCTAGGCATGTGATTTCACCCTCCATTTTTGGAGAACCTGTGGCAGAACGCCTGGCAAAGCCCGTCGATCGCACGAAACAGAACCTTCGGAGCCACGGCAAATGACGCCAGCGCACCGGCGTCGAGACCATCCTGCCGCGTCGAGGTGCCGAGCTGGGCAAGCGTGAAGATGCGGGGCGGTCCTCGGCAAAGGCCTCGTTGTGCTCACGCTGGCGGCGGGCCATCGGCCGGAGGTTTCTCCCGCAGTCCCGTGCGGAAGTCGGTGAGCTTAGCGCGGTAGCCTTCGGCATCGCCATATTCCAGGAAATCCCGGTAGCGATCCGGTGGGTCGATAACTCTGAGTGCGTGTTTGATCGGGCACCAGTATTGCTCGGTGCGGCTTCCGACCTCGCGAACATAGCCAATCACACCGTTGGCGTAGCCGCAGAAGAGGCAATTCACGACTTCGATCCCATTGAGGTAGGCGAGATGGCGACGGTCGAAAATGACATAGTCGCTGCGGCGGACCTGCGGAATTCGGTAGGCACGAAAGCAGATCGCCTGATAGAGGCTTACCCAGGCATCAATGAGCAGGAACGGAACCAGCAGAGAGTAAATCACCGGCGCGGTGATGCTGACGCGCAGCGACGATCCCACCAGGAAACGCCAGATACCCGTACGCAAGCGCTTATGGCCGGCGACGACATCCTGTTCAAAATCGATGATTTTTTCTTTGATATTCCAGCCGAGATGCTTGCGGCTTGCTTCGATCTCTCGGCCCAATTCGGCCTGCAGCCGGCGGATCTCATCGGCCATTTCCCGTAATCGCTGCGTCATCCGGCGTCCATTCGCTCCACGTGTCGAGGCAGCATAGTCGTCGACCAGGCGGCTGAGCGAGCCTCGGAATCTACTCTCGCTGGCACGAAGCCGCGTCTGGCGCCGCAGCACGCATGCCTGTCCGACATGCCGTCGCCAAACCGACCTTCCTGCGTGGCGCACCTATTGGCGGGAAGGCCGCGTCAGGGTCTCGTCACCGGCCGGACCGGAGATCCGCGCGGGCAAGGTCACAAGGCGACGAGGCAGAGGTTCGTTGCCCTGCCGGGCAAGGTACTCCGATCGCTGAGATAGCCCTTGCAGCGAGTTCCGCACCTTCGTCGCCACCGCGGATGTCGCGTCACTTCAAATCGCGCTTGCGCCAACTTCACAGTCGCGTACAAGTACAATGTCAACTTAATCGACTAATTCTGCCGTCTTTATGCGCAATAATCCGAATGTGTCGCAAATTGCAACATGTAAATCGCATATAGTATCCGTATTAAGAGTTGAGATTGATGGCATTTTTGTATCGAAAAATTGTCAGCACTTGATATTGTCGCAATGCCGGCAGAAACGAGCAGCATTGAGCATTCGCTAGATGCAATCCTCTGCAGCAACAACGCACATCTCCGCTAGCCGCTCGGCACTGCCGACTGGGGCGTCGAGGCCAAGAGTCGACGGCCGCGACGGGACACATTCCCGGAGACGCCAAACCGAAAATTCGGGAGGACTCGGATGAATCTCATAACAGCATTGGCAATCGTCATCGGCCTGCTCGGCGGCGCCGCGACCTACGTCTTCATCGGCCCTGCCGCGGGCCTTGGCTTGCAGATCTGGGCCACCTTCATCGCCTGGGGCAGCTTCTTCCACAGCGGCGGCAACGAAGACGCGCTCCTCAAGTCGCTCGTCGGGAGCGTTTGGGGCGCGATCTGCGCCACTGTCGCTCTGTTCGCCCTGACCAAGATCGGTGTCAGTCCGATCAACGCCGGCCTCGCCGTCGCCGTTTCCGTTGTCATCCTCATTCTTGCTGCGCAGCTGCCGATTCTCGGCAACATCCCGGCTGCGGTCTACGGCTATGCGTCGACGGCCGGCTTTGCTCTGATGGGCAATCACCTGGGGGATCTCGTATCCGGCGGCCTTGGGGTCAACCCACTCCTGACGATCGTCGCGTCCTTCGCGATCGGCGGCGCGCTGGGGTATGTTTCAGGCAAGATCGGCGGCGCATTGGCGAAGAAGTAAGACGCCACCCGTCGGCACCTCGCCTCCGCTTCAGGTTCCGCCCCAAGCCAGCAAATGGGCGTGCCAGGCCAGGCGATGGACTTGGAGCTGCGATGAAAGGGGCACGATACGTTCCGTCGCAAATGCATCGTGCCTCTGACCTGACGTCTGCACGCCCTGCCACCCCGAACTGATGCCCTCTGGCATGCAGCCGCAGCGATGCCAGGCCGGGACGGGCGCGGCTCCGCCTGCCCCAGGCTTGCCGATGGTGGGCTTGCTCTATGCAACCGAACCTGCGAGCCCCTTCGGGGGAAGTAGAAACTTGCGCCTATCGCAAATAACACAAATGAATATCGAGAGCATAGCTGCGCTAATCCATCCTATAATTGGACAAATCGCGTAAACTACTAACTGCATACATTCGTCATTGACGATACGTGAAAAGATAGTAGTCTCAAGATCGCCTGAGTATGTCAGATTCTTACTTTCAAATGCATAACTTCGAGAGACATTTGTCTTTCGATTACTCAGCATTTGTACCGTTTTCCGACATCTCACAAAAGGCACAGCCCAAAAGCCCAACCCCATCCAGATAGAAGGCGCAATCACATGTTCGGAAAACTTCTCGTATCCGCCGCCGTCGGCGCAATGATGATCGGCTCGGCCTCGGCTGCAGACGTCGCCAAACTCGTGCTGCCCGGCGACATCACGATTGAACAGGCCAACAAGGCTATTGACGCAGCCAAGGCCAAGGCCAAGCAGCAGGACACGCTGATGGACATCGCCATCATCGATGCTGGCGGCAATCTGAAGGCCTTCGCCCGCATGGACGGAGCGTTCCTCGGCAGCATCGATGTTTCGATCAAGAAGGCCAAGACGGCCCGCCTGTTCAATATGTCTTCGAAGGAACTCGGCGCACTTGCTCAACCTGGGCAGCCCCTCTATGGCATCGAAGTCACGAACGATGGTCTGGTCATCTTCGGCGGCGGCGAACTCATTCGCGACAAGTCCGGGACCATCATCGGCGCCATCGGCGTGTCGGGTTCGTCCGTAGAGAACGATATGGCGGTCTCGCAGGCCGGGGCGGCGGCGGTCCAATAGGACTGCCCACGCTCAGCGTCAGCAGGACGGGGTCGGCAGCGGACACCTGCAGCCGACTACTGCCGCAGCAGCACGCTGACTTCTAGTGGGGTGAATTTGGCATTTGAGTCCCGGCAAACCGCGCGACCCAACTCAAATGTCGAATTCAAAGCTCCACTAGACTCAATGAATTGCTGGTGGCCCTGGGATTCCGACATTTGCGCATGAGCGCGCGGCACGTTGGATGCAAATGTCGGAATCGGACCACTGGAGCGGCGACCGGACATCCAGAAACGGGCCGCCACTCAGGCGAAATGCGATACATCGAAGCCCTCGTTGGCCAGCGGCGATTGATCAGCGCGACCGCCGTCGCCACCTTTGCACCGCGGGTTGGCTGACTCTGCAGCAATATGCTCCGGTTCATCGCGAACGAAACTCGCTGGCCAATACATTAAACTTCTCGGCTTGGCGGCCGTTCATTTCTGCACTCTTGGCGGATTGTGCGGACGTGCAATACCCACCTAATCATACCCGTTGCTAACCCCACCTCAAGAATGAAGACGCATACCGGAACAGTCGATCTTATTACATATATCTACACATGAGATGTTCGAACTATTCTAGCTATTCATACAAATTTCAGAAATTTACTGACCGCCCTGTCGAACAGCACTATACACATATATATATTTTAATGTATTTAAATGATTCGAGGCACAGCCCACAGTAGGGCAATCGCGCAGTCGTAGCCTGGGATCGAGACGTCAGCGAATGCCACCTAACAACGCGGTACGCGTCGACTTGGAGCAAGTCGGCCAAAGACATGGGAGGAAATAGAATGGCAACGATTCCAACTGCATCCCACCCTGTATGGGAGCGGCTGATCACCGGCACGGCTACGCACAAGTTTTCCTTGTTCGCGGCCAACATGGCCATTGATCAAGCAAAACGTCAATACAAAGAGAAGCCGGGTGACAAGGCCGCGATCGTCAAGAGCTTGGTCGAGTTCTTCGACAAATACTCCAAACTAACCGCCGACGAATTGGCGTCGATCTCTTAAGTGAAGGGGAGGAACTCATGAACAAGCTTGTCAGCGTCTCCGACGCCAACGCCCTGATTGACGCCGGCCGGCGTCTGCACATCGCCGGCGACGAGGTCGCCCTGCGGCTATTGCATCGTGGCTCCTGGATTGGCGGAACCATTCCATACTTCCTCACCCCCGATGGCGGGGTGGTCGACCGCGAGAATGTGTTTGTCACCGAACTTCCGGTTGAAGTCAGTGCAGTGTCGACCGAACTCATTGATGTCGCTCATCTGACCGAAGTATCCACCGAAGCCCCGCCGCACGGCTTCTCACTGGTCATCCTGCCGGGGATGAGCGCGATCCACGCCGAATATGCCCTGGCTGTCGAGCATATCCCGTCCCTGTTCGCCTCGCCGATCGTCGGTTGGGTAGCCGGCATCCATCTGAGCGATTTGGGCAAAGTCAGCCCCAAGGTGATCGATGGGGCGAGTGGGGAGCTGGCAGACGACCGGTTGGTGGTGATGCACGCAACATTGCCTGAGGGAGTGGTGGCAACTGTCGGGATTGTCAACGTATTCACCCAGGGAGACGGCGACTCGATCGTGTTCGATCAAACCGGCTTCAGCGGCAAGGCATGCACCATCAACGGTAAGGCCGCGGACTTCCTCGACTATGCCCGACGGACCGACCTCGATCTTAAGCTGCCGTTGGTCGCCAATCACGCAGGAGAGATGATCAACGTCAGTTTCCAGGCGCTTGATGACGCCGAAGGGATCGTGAAGTTTTACGCCCCGGTGCTGAAGGGCGTGGAATACCGCCAAGCGGCGCCTTTGGCCGACTACCGGACGGCACTGATCAGCGCCATCGAGGGGATGCACTTCTCCCCGGCCTTCTCCTGCAATTGCATCCTCAACTACCTCTACGGCGGTCTGGAAGGTCAACAGCCGATCCCGGTTCCTGGACCGGCCACATTCGGAGAAGTTGGCTATGTGCTGTTGAACCAGACTCTGGTCTACATGTCGCTGGTCAAGATCTGAACCTAAGTGGGACCATTCGCCCGACCGGCTTCGGCCGACCGGGTCGCCTTGCAGGCTTCGAGCGGTTCACCATCTACGGAAAGCTGTTCTTGCAATCGGCGCGATCAAGCCCGCGGCTTCTGGCGCCGCGGGCTCCAGTGCGTGTTCAGCCCAGGCAACCTGCACTGTTCCTTCGGTCATGCTTGTATAGCTCATGATCGGGAGGGGGCGACCGATGAGGAAGCCCTGAATTTCATTGCAGTTCTCATGCGAGAGGAAATCCCTCTGCGCATCTGTCTCGACACCCTCCGCAATAACCGGAATATCCAGACAGTGGCATAGGCCAATGACGGCTCGGATGATCGCATTCGCTTGTTCATTGCAACCGATGCTGGCAATGAACGACCTGTCAATCTTGATCTTGTCGAAGGGGAACGCCTGCAGATAGGACAACGATGAGTAGCCAGTGCCAAAGTCGTCCATCGCGATCTTGACGCCCATGGCTTTGATGCGCCGCAGGAGACCGATCACGCGCAAGAAGTCGCCAACCAAGACGCTCTCGGTAATCTCCAGCTCAAGTCGGCCAGGCGGAAGGCCCGTCTCCAACAGGACGCGCTGAACGAGGTTTGGCAGATCCCCCCGCTGGAATTGGACTGCCGACAGATTGACCGCAATCGTCAGCGGGCGATCCCAGGTGACGGCCGCGCGACACGCCTCGGTCAGCACCCACTCGGAGATCTCGATGATGAGACTGCTTTCCTCGGCCAGTGGGACGAAGACGCTGGGCGGCACGGCGCCACGCATAGGATGGCTCCAGCGCAGCAATGCCTCGAAACCGAAGATCTCACCATCGATTCTCGCCTGCGGCTGATAGTGCAGAGACAACTCCCCGCGCTGCAGCGCAGTCGCGAGATCGTTCTGGAGCGTTCGACGATCTCGCAAGTGGCGATCCATCTCCGGCTCGAAGAAACGAACAGTGTCCCGTCCTTCTGCTTTTGAACGATAGAGCGCGGCGTCGGCATTGGCCAACAGCGTCTTGCAGTCGCGACCATCCATCGGATAGACGGCGATCCCGATGCTCATGCCGGAGTGCAGGCGATGGCCATCGAGTTCAAACTCCTCGACCATGGCCGCCTGCAAGCATTTGCCTAAGGTCTCGGATGCGGCCGGCTGTTGTGCGTCGGGGCACAGCAACATGAATTCATCTCCGCCGATGCGGGCGACGTACGCGCCAACGGCGGTCTTCTCCAGGCGCAGGGCCACCTCGCGCAATAGCAGGTCACCGATCGGGTGACCGTAGAGATCGTTGGCACTCTTGAAGCGATCGAGATCCACACTGAGGACAGAGAACGGCGCCTGTGACGTCTCGCTTTCCTCCAGGTGTTCCGCCAAGTGCTGCATGAAGGCGACCCGATTGGGAAGTCCGGTCAAGGCATCGTGGTGGGCAAGGAACGTGATCTTCTCCTCGGCCTGTTTCCTTTCGGTGATATCCTCCGCCACACCCAACAAGTATTGCGGCTGACCATGGGCGTCGACAATGGCCATCCGGTTGATGGATAACAGACGTCGTCCCGAATGGGGCGTGTCCATGACTTCGTGACCGATGATTTGTCGGCGATCTCCACGCAAGATCTCGGCCTCTTGCGCTACGGCAAATTCGGCTGCTTCTCCCGCAAAGAGATCATACACCGTTTTTCCAAGCACGTGTTCCCGCGGCCGCCCGAAAAGCTGTTCTCCGGCACGGTTTAGCAAAATGTAACGCTGCTCTATTGGCTCCTTGACGAACAGCGTAACCGGGATGTTCTCGATGATCGTATCGAGAAACTCGCGAGTCCTTTGCAGTTCTTCGGTGGCCTTCTTGCGCTCGGTCACGTCAATGACCGCGACCAGAACCGTTCGGCGACCTTCTTGCCTCAACGGCCGAGCGTAGATATCGACGTCGATGAGATCGCCGTTCGCCTTGCGATGCCGCCACAGACGGCTCATGCGCCGGTCGTCCAAGGTCGTTGCGACGGCCTCGAGCGTCGCCTCCCAGTCAGCTTCCGGCCGTATGTCGAGGATGGTCAACGCCAGGAACTGCTCGCGGCTGTAGCCGTAGTGCGCGACGGCCATGTCGTTGACCGAAACGATCTTCAACGTCTCTGCGTCGTAGACGAACATGGGAACGGGATTGTTTTCGTAGAGAAGACGGAAGGACGCCTCGCGCTGCTTGAGTTCGGTGATGTCGACGCGGATACCGACGCTGCCGCCGTCGCTGGTCCGGCATTCTTCGATCCGCAGCCATCTACCGCTTTGAAGCCGCTGCTCTTCCGAGCTTGATGCCTCAGCGTGCCGATCGAGACGCTCTCGGAGCCACTCTTCCTCTCGGCCGATCGCGTCTGTGTAGGTGCCACTCGCTAGAACGACTCGCAGTGCATCGACGTAAGCAAGACCGACCCGAAGCTGGCCACCGAGGTCTGGAAACAGCTCGGCATATCGCTTGTTCCACATGACGAAGCGGTCATTTTCGTCGAGCAGAGCTAGACCCTCCGGCACCACATCAAACGCATCGCGAAGTCGGGCATGGAGCCGCTCGACCTCTTCGATCATCTGAGAAATGGCGCGATCCGTTCGCTGACGATCCAGATCTGCCTCGTCATAGGTGGCGCTGACGAGGTCCGCGAGCACAGCAAGGTCTACTTCGCCGTCGGCGCGCCGAGCCTTGGCTAGCTGTCTGGCGCAGAGCTTATGCATCGATTGGATCCAGGCTCTCGGAGAAGGTGACGACAGTCATGGTCTGGTTGTGCAGTCCGGCGCAGCACGTTCCCGGGAATGGGCAGATCTCACCGAGCGAGTAGAAGCCGATGCATGGGACCTGGGCGCCGAGTTCCTCGACAACCGCGGCCACTTCGTCATCCGTATGGCTTCCCATCAGGATGCGGCGCCCGATGCAACTCACCAGCACCGCCGCTGAAGCGCTAAGGTCGACGGAACCATGTGCCACGGCCGCAGCTTGCCCGGCTGCCTCGGACAGCCTCGGAAAGCTGCCGCGCATGAGCTGAACAATCGCCCCGACTGGAATGTCGCCACCGAAGTACATGCTGCCATCGGTATGATCGACGCCGAGAACCGCGCGGATGACTGCCCTGTCCGGCGCCTCCGGATGGTGAACCTGGAGCGGATAGAGAAGGCCAGTCCGTGGCAGACCGGAAAATTCATCGTCGCCCAGATAGCGGCGGTAAAGGTCGAGGACAGGCAGTCCGTCGACGTCATAGATGCGATTGCCTGACGACCGCGTAACTCGGCGGCGCGGTCCGAACACTTGCCAGCCAGCGCCGATTCCATACCCCATTCGGAACGCGGGCCCGTAGAATCCGATGGCGACGACCCTGTACGGCTCAGGCACGGCGCCGGCCGCAACCAGGGTTTTCTCAAACGCCGGTCCGTCGCTCGCCATACCGCCGGTGATTGGAATCTCTCCCCCTAGCGCGGCGTTCAATCCGGCTACCAGTTCGTTGCCGTTGACGCTGAGACCATCGGCGAGCACAAAGACTCCGGCTAGACCGTCGTTTCGCGTCAAGGCTCGCCCGAGTGCTTTGCCGCAGGCGTGGGACATGGCCGGGGCGCCAATGTCTTCCCAAGCAAATCGAATTTTGGTCTGCTTGAAGGCGAACCCCATCGCGACCACGGCATCGTCGATAATGGCTCCTCCGACGATTTGTCCACCGGTCGAACAGCCGCAGACGACCGCACGGGGAAACCCGCTCTGCAATTCCCTATGCTTGTCTCCACTGGCCAACTGCGCGCGGGATCCGAAATAGAGAACGAGATCGACGTCCTCTGGACTGCACGGACTCCCTGTCGGCCAAACGTGACGGTCTCCACATGGCTTCAGAACCTGCGAAAACATTACAGACGCCTCGTCGAGGTCGAACTCTTGGAATAGACTTCCTCGACACATGCACCGGAAAGCATTTATGCTGACTTAACGCACACTCCCGCTTTAGGTATTGGCCGAACTCAGTCTGGCCAGTTTGCGACACAGATCTGCTATATACTTAGAATTACATAGGTATATAACCTGAAATTCTTGCCAACTGTCGGCCAACTGGTCCACCGGCGCAGTAAAGATCGTGCACAGCCAAACCGGCTTGAAGTACCTGCTCTATATTGATAGATGAAAAATCCACAATCGACGTTGCAAAATCGCCAGCTTTCGAAGCATTTTGATAATAGATTGCCCACCGGAGCGAGTGAAACGAAATAGAAATGCCCTAACACCGATACCATGCACCAGAACGGCTCACGCAGTGGCTTCGATCATCTATTTTTGACCTACGCGTTCGGTGCGATGATCTCAGTCGCGAATATCCCGCTCCATATTTACCAACAATTAGCTATACTGACGCAATTAGCTGCGTTTGCGTAAGTTAACCGCGTCGGATTCCCCTGCACGCCACCGCAACCAAAAAAGCATAGATACACTCCAGATGGGAGAAAATAACGAGCGAGAGCAGAAACTGGCAACCAGAGGAGGAGTTGCGCCGTGCCGCGCAAGAATTAAATGACTGTTTGGAACGGCTCGAGACTTCTTCTGCTGTTCGGCGACTTCGGCCTGACTGGACTCTATTGCGCGGCGTTGCGGTTCGCGGCTAGCCGCTCGACGAGGCAAAGCCGGCGTTCCACCTGAGCCAGCTGCATGACCCCAAGCGGCATCGCGACCCCACAATTGACTTCGCTTAAGCCTGGGTCCATGGCCGGACCTTGTCGACGCCGCCCTTCAGTTTACTCTGCAGGATGTTCAATATCTCCGTATCCACGGAGGCCATACCGCGCTGGGCCAAACGGCCCAGGTTGGAAAGCGACGCCTCGCCAGTGGCGCCCACGATACCGTCCGAGGTTGGAACGCCGATG